>JACMOF010000558.1 GCA_014378155.1 Caulobacter sp.
CGCCGCCCTCTATGTGACCACCGGCGTCAATGTTGGCGCGGCCGCCAAGGCCAAGAAGCTGATCACCATCGGCTCGGACACCTCGTGCGCCACCAGCGGCAACTGCGTGATGAGCGTCTCGGCCGACCCCAAGGTCGAGATCGTCGTCAACCGCGCGGCCGCCGCCGCCGTGGGCGCGGTCTTCAAGGCCGCCTTCCGCATGATGATCCGCGAAGTCTGATCCAGCTCGAGCCCAGAGATAAAATCATGAAAAAGACTCTTCTGGCCGGCGTTTCGGCCACCTTCGCCCTATCCATGGCCGCCACGGCCGCCCATGCCCAGTCGATCGACTACGGCGCGATGGAGCAGCTGTTCAACGAACCGGTGACGACCAGCGCCACCGGCTCGCCGCAGCGTTCGACCGAGGTTCCGGTGGCCATGGAGATCATTACCGCCGCCGACATCAAGCGCTCGGGCGCCGTCGACCTGCCGACCATCCTCAGCCGCGTCGCCGGCCTGGACGTGCTGAACTGGGGCGCTGGCGCCTCGGACGTCAGCGTCCGCGGCTATGACCAGGCGATGTCGCCGCGCCTGCTGGTGCTGATCAACGGCCGCCAGGTCTATCTGGACCACTATGGCTACACCGCCTGGGCGACCCTGCCGGTGCAGCTGTCGGAGATCCGCCAGATCGAAGTCGTCAAAGGCCCCAACAGCGCCCTGTTCGGGTTCAACGCCGTGGGCGGCGTGGTCAACATCATTACCCAGAACCCGAAGTTCGACAACGACGGCTCGGTCTCGATCACCGGCGGCACGAACGGCTATGGCGAACTGTCGGTGGTCAAGTCGGTCAAGCTGGGCGAGCGCTTCTTCGCCCGTCTGTCGGCCGGCGCGGCCCAGATGGACGAGTACAAGAACACCACGGCCACGGCGTCCAACCTGCTGACCAACCCGGCCCGCGTTTCGGCCAACATCGACACCATCACCCAGCTGACCGAAAAGACCGAACTACGCATCGAAGGCTCGTGGTCGAACGTCCAGATCAGCGAGGCGGTCTCGAACAACGCCTATTCGCCCAGCAAGTACGTCACGACCTCGGCCAAGGCGACCCTGGCCTCGGACACCAAGCTCGGCTTGCTGCAGGGCTCGGTCTATCAGACCAACCTGACCGCCAAGCAGACCGTCGCCGGCCAAAAGGCCCGCTTCGAGAACAAGATCACCGTGGCTAGCGTCCAGGACCTGTTCAAGATCGGCGCTCAGCACACCTTCCGCATTGGTGGTGAATATCGCGAGAACGAGGTCAACACCGCCCCGCTGGCGGGCGGCAAGGTCAGCTACAAGGTCGCGGCGGTTTCGGGCATGTGGAACTGGGCCGTCAGCGACAAGCTGGCCCTGACCCTGGCCGGTCGCTACGACAGCCTGGACCTGTCGCGGGAAGGCACGTTCCCGGCCGGCTATCCGCCCGTGACCAACGCCTATTGGGACCGCTCGATCAAAGAAGCCAGCTACAATGCCGGCCTCGTCTATCGTCCGACCGACGCCGACAGCATCAAGCTGACCGCCGCGCGCGGCGTGCAGGTTCCGACCCTGGTCGACCTGGGCGCGGTGCAATTGCGGGTCACGGTCGGTCCCTACACCATCGGCGTCATCGGCAATCCGACCCTGAAGCCGTCGATCGTCACCAATTACGAGATTGGCTACGAGCGCACCCTGCCGGGTCTGCTGGACGCCAGGGCCGGCGTCAGCGTCTTCACCCAGAAGACCGAGGACGTGAAGGGCCAGCCCAGCTCCGGCCAGATCGATGTCATGCCGACCGTGCCGGGCGTGCTGCCGCTGCTCAGCTATCGCAATGTCGGCGCCAGCAAGATGTGGGGTGTTGAACTGACCGCCTCGGGCAAGATCGCCGGCGGCTACCACTGGAGCGGTGACTGGACCTTCACTGATGTCGACGACCAGCCGGCCGCCGGCTTCACGCCGCAGGTCCGCTTGGTCGCCTATTCAGCGACCACGCCGGAAGTGCGCGGCAATGTCGCCTTCGGCTGGGCCAACGCCCAATGGTCGGCCGACGCCTTCGCCCACTACACCGGCGACCACGACGGCTACGCTTCGGCAGGCGCGCTGGTTCCGATCGACGGCTATGTCACCCTGGGCGGCCGCGTGGCCCGTTCCTTCGACCAAGGCCTGACTCTTGCGCTCAGCGGTCAGAACCTGACCGAAGGCCATCAGCGCCAGACGTCCGGCCTGGAAGTCGAGCGCCGGATTTTCCTGTCGCTCAGCAAGAGCTGGTAAGCTCAACCTTCCAAAGCGCAGAAGGGCCCCGTCGAGAGACGGGGCCTTTTTCGTTCAGTCGTCCCAACCAGGGCGTTTCTTCTTCTTCCCAACGGCAAACAGGCCCGGATAGGGACCTTTACCGGCGCGGTAGAGGCACCAGTCGTCGTCCTTCCTGCAACCGCCGTCGAAGCCCGCCTTCTTTTCCGGGTCGATGGCGGCGTAGAGGGCGGGGCCGTTCTTGTTCCGGGCGCCCAAGGCCTCGGCGCAGGCTTGGCGCTCGGCCGTGGTCAGCTTGACGATATCGGCTTCAGTGCAGCTGCTTCTACGCGCCGCCTGGCGCAGGGCTTCACCACCGCCAGTCAAGGTCCCGCGCGCGGTAAAGCCGGGCGGGGCGACGATCTGGCGGGCGGGTGGGGCCGGCGGGGACGGCGACGCAGCAACGGGCGGGGGTAGGGCGGCGAGGCCCGGAACCGCGACGGGCGCCACGGCTGGTGCGTCGTCGCTTTTGGATTGCTCGTGGCGAGGTTCGGGTGGTTTGGCAGGCGCGGCGGCGGTCAGCTCGACGACGACGCTGCGGGGTTCGATCGGCACGGGACCGGGCGGGATCGCCGCCAACAGAGCCCAGCCCAACAGGCCGTGCAGCGCCAGGGATGCGGCCCCGACGCCCAGCCATCGACGCGCCCTGGGTTTCACGCGCATGAGCGCTCAAAACGGCGCTCGCATGGGCGCATCGACAGCTCCTTCACGCCCCCGCGTCGTCGTTCCAGCTAGCGTCACCGTGCGGCGAGACAATGTCCGCCGTGAGACCACCCTGACATGGACGCCCGGCTCCAACGAAAAGGGCCCGGCGTCGCCGCCGGACCCTTCCGTGTTTCAGCAACCTACCGGGTTTAGGCGGCGGCCTTCTCTTTGACGCCGAAGCGGCTGTAGAAGGTCTCGCCCTTGGCGGCCATGTCGCGCAGCAGCTGGGGCGGGGCGAACCGCGCGCCGTACTTCTGGGCCAGGGCGTCGCAGGCCTCGACGAACTTGGCGACGCCAAGCCCGTCGATCAGGCTGATCGGACCGCCGGTCCAGGGCGCGAAGCCCCAGCCCAGAATGGCCCCGACATCGGCTTCACGCGGGTCGGTGATGACGCCCTCCTCGAAGCAGCGAGCGGCTTCTACGGCCTGGCGGTAGAGCAGACGGGTGCGGATTTCCTCGATGCCGGCCTTATCGACCTCGGCGATCTTCACCGGGGCGAGATCGGCCAGGCCTTTCCACAGGGTCTTGGGGCCGTTCTCTGGATAGTCGTAGAAGCCCTTGCCATTCTTGCGGCCATAGCGGCCCTCGCCATCGACCATTTTCTCGATGATCGCTGTGAAGGGACGCTCCTCGTACTTGTCGCCGAGGTCCTTCTTGGTCTGCTGGGCGATCTTGTAGGAGAGGTCCAGCGCGACGTCGTCGTGCATCTCCAGCGGACCGCGCGGCATGCCGGTGGCCCGGCCGACATTGTCGATGATGGCCGGGGCGTAGCCGTCGGACAGCAGCTCCATGCCCTCCTGCACGAAGGTGCCGAAGCATCGCGAGGTGTAGAAGCCGCGGCTGTCATTGACGACGATCGGGGTCTTCTTGATCTTCAGGACATAGTCGATCGACTTGGCCAGGGCCTCCTGCGAGGTTTCCTCGCCCATGATCAGCTCGACCAAGCCCATCTTGTCGACCGGCGAGAAGAAGTGGATGCCGATGAACGAGGCAGGTCGCACCGACGCCTTGGCCAGGCCGGTGATCGGCAGGGTCGAGGTGTTGGAGCCAAAGATCGCGGTGTCGGCCAGCTGGACTTCGGCAAGCTTGGTCACCGAGGCCTTGACGTCGCGGTTCTCGAAAACCGCTTCCACCACCAGGTCCGAACCCTTGACGTGGGCGTAGTCCGAGGTCGGGTGGATCAAGGCGAGAATGCCCTCGCCCTTCTCCTTGGTCATCTTGCCGCGCGACACGGCCTTGGTGACCAGGGCCTGCGCATAGCCCTTGCCCTTGTCGGCGGCTTCTTGCGTCTGGTCGATCAGCACGGTCTCGATGCCGGCCATGGCCTGCACATAGGCGATGCCCGCGCCCATCATGCCGGCGCCGAGCACGGCCACCTTCTTGACGTCGTAGTGCGGCACGCCGGCCGGGCGGCCCGAGCCCTTGCCCAGCTCTTGAAGCGAGAGGAACAGGGTGCGGATCATGCCCTTGGCCTGGGGCGACATCAGGGTCTTGAGGAAGTAGCGGGTCTCGATGCGGATGGCCGCGTCGAACGGCACCTGGGTGCCCTCATAGACGGCCTTCATGATGTTCAGTTGGGCGGGATAGTTGCCATAGGATTGCTTGCGCAGCATGGCGTTGCCCATCACGAACACCTGGCTTCCGGTGGGGGTGTAGGGACCGCCGCCGGGCAGCTTGAAGTCCTTCTTGTCCCACGGGGCGACGGCGTCGCCCTTGGTCTTGATCCAGGTCTTGGCCGCCTCGATCACCTGGTCGGCGGGGACCACTTCGTGGACGACCTTCAGGGCCAGGGCCTCGTCCGGCTTCATCGACTTGCCTTCCAGCAGATACGGCGCCGCGGCCATCACGCCCATCAGGCGCACCAGCCGTTGGGTGCCGCCGCCGCCGGGCAGCAGGCCGACCTTGGCTTCCGGGAGACCCAGCTGGATCTTCGGATTGTCGGCCACCACGCGATAGTGGCAGGCCAGGGTCATTTCCAGGCCACCGCCGAGGGCCAGGCCGTTGATCGCCGCGGCGATCGGCTTGCCGCCGGTCTCCAGGGCGCGGAAGGCCTTGTTCAGCGCAAAGCCGGCGTCGAACGCCGCCTTCAGGTCGCCACCGCCGATGCCGCCTTCGGCCCCGCCCAGTTCGCCGAGGTCAGCCCCGGCGCAGAAGCCGGTGGTCTTGCCCGAGGTCAGGACGGCGCCCTTGATGGCGGCGTCGGTCTTGAGGGTCTCGACCAGCTCGCCGATCTCGTGGATCACCCAGGCGGTCAGGGTGTTCATCGGCCGGCCGGGCCCGTCGAAGGGGACCAGGGCGATACCGTCGGCATCGAC
>JACMOF010000063.1 GCA_014378155.1 Caulobacter sp.
GCCGCCGATCAGCGCCACGTCGGCCGGGGAGAAGAAGTCCGGCGCGCCGGGCGGGCCGGGCAGGACGCGGATGGTCCAGGCCTTGGTCGCGACGGGGCGCAGGGACGATGGCAGGGATGAGGTCGGGGACACGCCCATGGGCGTGTCCCCGTCAGCCAAGCGCAGGACGTCGCCGGCCGTCAGGCTTCGGCCGGCATGGCCGCCGAAGCCACCCAGGGTGAAAGTCGAGCGACTGCCCAGATAGGTCGGCACGTCCAACCCGCCCTGGAACAGCAGGTAACCGCGCAGGCCAGCGCCGACCACGCGGCCGATCTTCAGGGTCTGGCCCGGCGCCACAGCGAAGGACGCGTAGGCTGGGGCCGGTTCGCCATCGAGCTTGGCGTCGAACGCGGCGCCCGTCAGGCAGAGGACCGCCGGGCGGTTGAACTTCAGGGTCGGGCCGAGGGCGGTGATCTCCAACCCGGCGGCGAGTTCGCCATTGCCCAGCAGCCGGTTGCCCAGCCGGAAGGCGAGGGCGTCCATCGGGCCGGACGGCGGGACGCCCACGTCCCAGTAGCCCTGGCGGCCAGGCCAGTCCTGGACGGTGGTGGCCGGCCCGCCGCTGAGCACCTGAATGGTGTCGGGCGCCCAGACGATGCCCTCGAGGGCACGGGTCGAGACCTCGCCGCTGACGAAAGCTTCGGAGCGGACGACGGTGCGCAGCCAGTGCAGATTGGTCTCGATGCCGGCCAGGCGCGTCTCGTCCAGCGCCGACTGCAAGGCCGCCACGGCAGCGGGGCGGTCTTCTGCCGTGACGATCAGCTTGGCCAGCAGCGGGTCGTAGAAGGCGCTGACCTCGGTTCCGTCCACCACCCAGCCGTCGGAGCGGACCCCGTCCGGGAACGACACTTCCGTCAGCACGCCGGAGCTGGGGCGATAGTCCTGGGCCGGGTCCTCCGCATAGAGCCGGACCTGGATCGACGCGCCCTTCGGCTCGGGCGCCGGGCCGTCGAGGAAGCTGAAGTCGCCGGTCGCGCCGCGCACCATCCACTCGACAAGGTCGACGCCCGTCACCTGCTCGGTGACTCCATGCTCGACCTGTAGCCGGGTGTTGACCTCCAGAAAGAAGAAGTCGTCGCGTTCGGCGTCGTACAGAAACTCCACCGTGCCGGCAGAGCGATAGTCCGCCGCCGAGGCCAGGCGCACGGCGGCGTCCAGCAGGGCGGCGCGGGTGGCGGCGGGCAGGCCGGGAGCGGGGGTTTCCTCGACGACCTTCTGGTTGCGCCGCTGCAGCGAGCAGTCGCGCTCGCCGAGGGCCATGACCTTGCCTGCCCCGTCGCCGAACACCTGGACCTCGACGTGGCGAGCCTGGCGGACATAGCGTTCGAGAAACACCCCGCCATCGCTGAAATTGCCGGTCGCCAGGCGCTGGACGGCAGCGAAGGCCTCGGCCACCGCCTCGGCCGTCTCGCAGACCCGCATGCCGATGCCGCCGCCGCCGGCCGTGGCCTTCAGGATTACGGGGAAGCCGATGCGCTCGGCGGCTTCCAGGGCGGCGGCTGGATCGACCAGCAGGTCGGTGCCGGGCGCCAGCGGCACGCCGTGGGCCTGGGCCAGGTCGCGGGCCGTGTGCTTGAGGCCGAAGGCGCGGATGTTGGCGGGCGTAGGGCCGATGAAGGCGACGCCCGCCGCCTCACAAGCCTGGGCGAAGTCGGCGTTCTCGCTGAGGAAGCCGTAGCCCGGGTGAATGGCCTGGGCGCCCGCTGCCTTGGCCGCCGCGAGGATCAGGTCGCCCCGCAGGTAGCTCTCGGCGGCCGGGGCCGGACCGATCCGCACGGCCTCGTCCGCGAGACTGACATGCAGCGAGCCGGCGTCGGCGTCGCTGAACACCGCCACGGACTTCACGCCCATGGCTTTCAGGGTGCGGATGATCCGGCAGGCGATGGCTCCGCGGTTTGCGATCAGGACCTTGTGGAAAGGAATCTTGTCGAGCATGGGCGCGGCTATTCCGAAACGATCATGCGCACGGGCGTCGGATTGAAGCCGTTGCAGGGGTTGTTGATCTGCGGGCAGTTGGAGACCACCACCACCACGTCCATCTCGGCCCGCAGATCGACATAGAGTCCGGGGGCCGAGATGCCGTCGACGATGCCCAGGGCCCCGTCGGCCTCGACGGGCACGTTCATGAACCAGTTGACGTTGCTGACCATGTCGCGCTTGCCGCGGCCGTGGCGGGCGTTGGCGATCAGGAAGTTCTCGACGCAGGCGTGCTGGGCCTTGGTGTGGTGGCCATAGCGCAGGGTATTGCTCTCGCAGGAACAGGCCCCGCCGATAGTGTCGTGATAGGCTACGGCCGTTGCGGTAATGGTCATCATCGCCGCGCCCTCGTTGGACAGCAGCACCGAGCCCTCGCGCAGGAAGACGTTGCCCTGGGCGGCGACGGTGTCCTGGGCGCTGTAGCGTTCGGCGTCGTCGGCGGCGCTATAGGCCAGGAAATCGACGGCCTGATTGCCCTCAAGATCGACGATCCGCAGGGTCTGGCCGGCCGTGATTGTGTGCAACCACGGGGCGCGGGCGGCGACGACTTCGTCGTGGACGATGTTTCCCAGGGGCGGGGCAGAGAGGGTCATCGCGCTCACCGGCTGAAATAGTCTTCGACGTTGAGAAAGGCCCTCAGACCCTCCGGCGTCGCGTTTCGGATCCTGTCGGATTCAGGGGTGATGGGCCCGCGCCAGGCGGTGGCCCGCAGCGGTGCGACGACATAGTCTGGACGCGGATCAAGCACGTGCGGGCAGTTGGCGACCACGACGATCAAGTCCATCTCGGCGCGCAGGGTGACGAACCGGCCGGGCGGGTAGGGGCCGATGTCGATCAGCGTGTCGCCGCCCTGGGCGATGCGCACGGCCTTGAACAGGTTCAGGCAGGGATGGATGTCCTTGCGCCCCAGGCCGAACTTGGCGACGCCCAGCGACAAGCGGTCGCGGGCGTTGGGATGGGCGCCGTGATTGAAGCCGTCGCCATACTTCCGCGCGTTGGTCGCCTGGTTCGAAGCCCCGCAGAAGGCGTCGTGCGTTTCGGCGGTGTCCTCCACCAGGCTGGCCAGCACCCGGCCCATGTCGGACAGCAACAACCGGCCTTGGCCGAGGTAGCCGTTCCACTGGACCTTCAGGGTGTCGGCGATATTGAGTCGCTCGACCGGACGCTCGGCGTTGAACAGCAGCAGGGACGCGCTGGCGTCGCCGGCCAGGTCGGTCAGGCGCAGTCGGGTTCCGCGGGCGATCTGCCGACTGGCGTAGCCGCCGGGGGCGATGGTCTCGTCCCAGACCACCTCGGCCGACGCCACGCCGTCCGGCAGGTCGGTCGCCGCCGTGGCCGGCACCGTCGGCATCGCTTCGGCGCGGGTTCCGGCCTGGGCGCGGGCATGGGCCTGGGCGGCGTAGGGATCGGCGGTGTTCAGGTCGCTCATCCGGCCACTCCGTCGTGGTCGCCATGGGCGTGCAGCGGCGGTAGCAGGGCGGTGGTGGTGACCAGCTTGATCTGTTGCACGCCGCGCACCTTGCGCAGGTCGTCGCACAGCTGCTGCAGGCGCTCGAACGGCCCCTGGACCAGCAGCACCTCCATGGCCTGATCGTCCTCGAGGAAGACGTTCTGGGCCGAGATCACCTCTTTCACATAGCCCAGCTGGGTCTGGGCTAGGGCGTGTCGCACGCGACCGCTCTCGGCGCGGTAGATCAAGGTGATTGTCCCGGCCAGCACGGCGTCGGAGCGCGCGCCGCTGTGCTCGGCCAGCTCATGGCGGATCAGCTCGGCGATCATCTGCGAACGACTGGGCAGGCCGCGCTCGGCGACCATGGCGTCCAGTTGGTCCAGCAGTTCGGCCGGCAAGCTGACGCTCAGGCGCGCCAGGGTGGAGGAGGGCATATCCATGCCCTCCAGCTAGATCGAGTATTACGTAAATCGCAATACGTAATATCAAACTTTCACGAGCTTGCCGCGCCCTGCCCGAAAATTGCGCTAGGCGTTGCGGGCGCTGACGCCGATCACCACCGAGGCCGGCTTGAGGCCAGGCGCGCTGGCGACGACGCGAAGCTGCCCCGGTTCGCGTTGCGTGCGGACGATCGCTTGGCACAGGCCGTTGAAGGCCTTGCGCTGGCTGGCGAGGTCCGGCTCGTGGCTGGTGGGATTGCCGTTGCCAACCCCAATCACCTGGCCGGGGCCTGTCACCGTGAAGGTGACCGAGTCGTCGGCGCGAGGCACGGGACGCCCCTTGGCGTCGAGCACCTCGACCTTGAGGATCGCCACGTCCTGGCCGTCGGCGGTCAGGCGCGAGCGGTCGGTCGTAAAGCGCAGGGCGGCGGCCGGGCCAGCCGTTTCGCGGCGTTCGCGCAGGATGACCTTGCCGGCCTTGTAGCCATGGGCCTCGATCACGCCAGGCGCGTAGAGGACCGACCACTCGACGTGATGATTGGGGACGACGTCGCGAACGCCCTGGCTCTTGCCGTTGAGAAACAGCTCGACCTTGTCGCAATTGCTGTGGGCCCAGACGGCGATCGGCTGGCCCTCGCGGCCTTCCCAGTTCCAGTGCGGCAGCAGGTGCAGCAGCGGCTCGGGCCGCCACCAGGCGCGGTAGTAGTAGTAATTGTCCTTTGGGAAGCCGCAGGTGTCGAGCGCGCCGAAATGCGAGCTGATGCTCGGCCACCTGTTGAAAGGCGTCGGCTCGCCGCGATAGTCAAACCCGGTCCAGATAAAGCCGCCGGCCATCCACGGGCGGTCGGCCGCGTGGCTCCACCACAGTTCGGCGGTGGTGGCCCACCACGGGTGCTCGGTGTCGTAGGCGGGTACATAGAGCTTGGCGTCATCGCGGGCGTATTGGCCGCGCGTGGCGACGGTGCTGGCGCTCTCGGTGCCGATGATCGGCACGTTCGGGAACTTCGCGTGGAAGTCGTCCATCTTCTCGTGGCGATAGTTGAAGCCCTGGACGTCAATCACCGCGCTGATGCCTTCGCCAAACCCCGAGTCCATGGCCGCGATGACCAGGCGGGACGGATCCAGGCGATTGACCAGGCGCTTCATGGTCGTCGCCACCTTGGCCCCGCGCGCCGTGCCCTGCTGAGGCTCCTCATTACCGATCGACCACAGGATGACGCTGGGGTGGTTGCGGTCGCGGCGGACCAGCCGTTCGAGCTCGTCCATCGACGTGGGATCGCTGGACATCCGGCGCGCTTCGTCAATGACAAGCATGCCCAGGTGGTCGCAGGCGTCCAGCAGCTCGGGCGTCGGCGGATTGTGCGCGGCGCGGTAGGCGTTGCAGCCCATGCTTTTCAACTGTTCCAGCCGCCAGACCTGCAGGGCGTCAGGGATCGCAGCGCCCACGCCGGCGTGGTCCTGGTGATTGCAGGTTCCCTTCAGCTTCACAGACTGGCCGTTGAGCAGAAAGCCCTTGTCGGCGTCAAAGGCGATGGAGCGGACGCCAAACCGCGTGACGAACCGATCGACCACGGCAGCGCCGACCTTGACCTCGGTCAGCAAGCTGTAGAGGTGGGGAGTCTCCAGCGACCACAGAACCGGGCTGGCGATGTGGGCGGTCTGCGACAGCGACTGGCGCTCCCAGCCCGGCAGGCGACCCTGAGCGGCGGTCAGCGCCAGCACCGGCTTGCCCTGAGCGTCGACCACGCTCTGCACGAGCTCGAACTCGGCAGGCGCGGCGCCCTCGTTGATGAGATCTGTGTCGATCGACAGGGTCCCGTCGATCTTGGCGCGTACGAACACGCCCCACTGCGGCACGTGGACCGCGGCGGTCTTGACCAGCCAGACGTGACGATAGAGGCCCGCGCCCTCGTAGAACCAGCCCTCGCCGATCGAGGCGTCGACCCGAACCACCAGGCTGTTGTCTCCGCCGAGATTGGCGATGTCGGTGATGTCGACACGGAACGGACTGTAGCCGCTGTCCTCGTGGCTCAGCACGTAGCCGTTGACGATGACCAGGGCATCGCGGAACGCTCCGTCGAACTCGATCGACAATCGCTTGCCGGCGTCGGTGGCGGGCAGTGCGAAGGTCTTGCGGTACCAGCCGACGCTGGTCTCGGGGAACTCGCGACCCAGCGGCTTATAGCCATGGGCGGCGCGCAGGTCCTCGTCGTCGGGCTTGCCGGACGGGACGAACGCGGGGTTGTCGACGAACGGCAGCTCCACGCCCCAGTCGTGGGGCAGGGTGACCGGCGTCCAGGCGCTAGCGTCGAATTGGGAGTCCGAGAGCTGGCTGACCTGCCAGTTGGCGGCGGTCGCGCCGGCCTTGGCATAGGTTCTCTGGTTGGCGCCGTAGCCGAAGTCGCGGGCCGGATCCTGGGCATGCCCCAGCTTGAAGCGCCAGTCGAAGTCGAGCGAGCGACGCTCGCGGGGCGAAAGGTCGATGGCGGGCTGTGCGGGCGTCGAAGGCGTGGCGGCGTTCGCGGACGACGCGGCGGCCAGGGTGGTGACGCCCACGGTGGCGACCAGGGCATCACGTCGGCTGAAATCGACCATCGGGTTTCTCACGCGAAAGGCAAAAAAAGGGGAGGAAGCGAGAAGCTTCCTCCCCAGTCGCAGGATCATCGGGGAGGCGTGATGAATCCCAGAGCTAAAAGTCCAAAGATCTAGAACTTCACCGTCACATCGGCGAGGAAGCGGCGGCCGTAGACGTCGTAACGGCCGATCCGGTTGGGATCGTTGTCGCGGTACATGCGCAGGGCCTCGTTGGTCAGGTTGTTGACCTGGAAGCGCACGCCGATGTGGTCGTTGATCTGGTAGGACGAGCTGAAGTCGAGCGTCTTCTCGGTCTCCAGGGTCTGCAGGTCCGCGCCGCTCCAGCCGTAAATCACCGTCATCGGGCTGTGATACTTGTAGCCCAGTCGCGCCTCGAGCGGGCCGTGGGCGTACCACAGGTCGACCGTGGCGGTGTTCTTGGCCAGGCCCGTCATGTCGAGGGGATTGTTGGCTGGCGAGAACTCCTTCAGGTCGGAGTCGACGTAAGCGTAGTTCGAATAGATCCCGAAATTGGCCAGCGGGCCGGGCAGGAAGAAGAAC
>JACMOF010000559.1 GCA_014378155.1 Caulobacter sp.
CGCGGGGGGCGGCCTGTCTCCCCCAATGGAGGCGACTTGAGCCTCGCGCTATTGGCGGCGGCTGAGCACTTCGCCCTCTGGGGGGAAGACGACCACGAAGCGGTCCGTAGGGGGCAAGTGTCCGCCCCTACTTCGCCGCCGTCTTGGCATAGTCCTGCGCCTGCTTCATCACGCGTAGCACGTTGCCGCCCCAGATCGCCGACAGGTCGGCGTCGGTATAGCCGGCTGCTTTCAGCCGGGCGGTAACCTTGGGCAGGTCAGCGACGTCCTCGAAGCCGACCACGCCGCCGCCGCCGTCCCAGTCGGCGCCGATGCCGACATGCTCGGGACCGACCAGCTTGAGGGTGTGCAGCAGACTGCCCATGAAGTCCTCGAAGCTGGCGCGGATCGGCGGATACTTGGCGTCGATAACGGCCTTCTTCTTCAGAAACGCGACGATCTCGGCCTCGCTGGCCGTCTCGCTGTCGGGCGCCTTGCCGATCGCTTCGAACGCGGCCTTGCGCTCGGGGCTGGTGGGCGTGGCTTTCAGATAGACCGAGTTGATGCAGATCACCCCGCCGGCGTCAGCGATCTTCTTCAGGCGTACATCGTCCAGATTGCGCGGGTGGTCGAAGACCGCCTTGGCGCCCGAGTGCGAGGCGATGATCGGGATCTTTGACAGCAGCACCGCCTGATCGACCACGTCGTCCGAGGCGTGGCTGACGTCGATGACGATGCCCAGCCGGTTGGCCTCGGCCAGCCAGCGCAGGCCCAGCGGCGAGAAGCCATGCCAGATCGGCTTGTCGGTCGAGCTGTCGGCGAACTGGTTGTTCTTGAAGTGCACCGGCCCGGCCAGGCGCACGCCGGTGGCGTGGAAGGTTTGCATCAGGGTGAGGTCCTCACCCATCGGCCAGCTGTTCTCGATGCTCTGGAAGACGAATTTCTTGCCGGACTTGTTGATCCGCGCGGCGTCGTCGGCGGTGTAGGCCAGCTCGAACTTGTCGGCGTGGGCCGCGACCATCTCGCGGATCTCGGTGGCGCGGTTCAGGGCGAAGTCGCGAGCGCCGCGATAGCCCTCGGCGGTCAGGGCGCCTTGCGTGGTGTAGATCACGAAGAACCCGCCATCCAGGCCGCCCTCGTTCATGCGCGGCAGGTCCACCTCGGTGCCATCCATCGTCACCGCATGGCGATCGACCATGCTCCAGCCCTGGCGGGCGAAGTGCTCAGGGGTGTCGAGGTGGGTGTCGAGGATCAGGTAGCCCTCGTGGGCGGCGCGATCGGCCTTGGAAATGGGCGCGTCGGCGGCGTCGGCGGCGGGGGCGAGAAGGGCTACGGAGCCGAGCAGGGCGAGAAGCAGGCGGGGCATTGGGGCTCCGGAACAGGTTGCGCGGCCACGCTCCGGGATTGGGGGGATGCGGTCAAGGTGTTCCTCCCCCTGTGGGGGAGGTGATCGCGCAGCGATCGGCGGGGGGAGTTTTGGGATTGGTCCAGGATGCGACCATCCGATCACCCCCCCCCCCGTCGGCTGCGCCGACACCTCCCCCACAGGGGGAGGATTTTTAAAACAGCCCCAACGCCTTGAAGCTGGCCACGCCATCACGCCCCACGACCAGGTGGTCGTGGACATTGATCTTCAGTGCTCGCCCGGCCTCGACGATCTGCTTGGTCATCTCGATGTCAGGCCGCGACGGCGTGGGGTCGCCCGAGGGGTGGTTGTGCAGCAGGATGATGTTGGAGCTGGAAAGCTCCAGCGCCCGGCGCATCACCTCACGCGGATAGACTGGGGCGTGATCGACCGTGCCATGGTTGAGAATCTCGTCGGCGATCAGTTGGTTCTTGTTGTCCAGGAACAGCACCCGAAACTGTTCGCGCGGCTCATTGGCCAGGGCGACGCGGACATAGCTTAGCAGCGCCGTCCAGGACGAGATCACCGGCCGCTTGGCGATCTTGTCGCGTCCGGCTCGCAAGGCGGCCTCATGCAAGAGCCTGATGTCGATCGCCGCGTTCTCGGCGATCCCCGGCACGGTCTTCAAGTCCTCGATCGAGGCGCTGATCGTCGCCCCGAACGAGCCGAACCGGGCCAATAGCGCCTTGGCCATCGGCTTGACGTCGCCGCGCGCGAAGGTGCGGAAGAGGTAGAGTTCCAGCAGTTCGTAGTCGGGCAGGGCGCCAAGGCCGCCGGCCTTGGCGCGTTCGCGCAGGCGCTCGCGGTGGCCAAGGGCGTGGCTGGGCTCCGGCCTGGTGGGCGCGGTGTCTTCGACCCCGGTCGCCTTCAGTGATCTGCCACTGACCATCTCGCCCTCGTCATGCGAGCAGCGAGTAGGGCAGATCAATTATCGGTTGTCGAGTGGCTAGAGCATCGCGCGGAAAAGTGGCCACCGGTTTTCTGCAAAAGCGATGCGAAAACAAAAGTCTAGAGCAAGCCGTGCGATTCCTACATCGCGCGGCTTGCTCTAGGGGCTTACCCGCCCAGGATCGGCGGCTGGAACAGCCCGGTCGGCGAGCCGGTGAACACCTCGTAGCCATCCTCGGTCACGCCGATCGAGTGCTCGCATTGGGCCGACAGCGACTTGTCGCGGGTCACGGCCGTCCAGCCGTCGCCCAGCACCTTGACTGCGCTCTTGCCCAGATTGACCATCGGCTCGACGGTGAAGAACATGCCCGGCTTCAGCACCGCGCCCTGGCCCGGACGGCCAAAGTGCAGGATGTTGGGCGAGTCGTGGAACACCTTGCCCAGGCCATGGCCGCAGAAGTCGCGCACCACCGAGCAGCGCTGCGCCTCGACATAGGACTGGATGGCGTAGCCGATGTCGCCCAGGGTCGCGCCCGGCTTCACGGCGGCCAGGCCACGGGCCATGCCCTCATAGGTGATCTCGACCAGGCGGCGGGCGCGCGGGCCCACTTCGCCCACCCCGTACATCCGCGAGGTGTCGCCGTGCCAGCCATCGACGATGACCGTAACGTCAATATTGACGATGTCGCCTTCGCGCAGCGCCCATTCGCCGGGGATGCCGTGGCAGACCACGTGGTTGCGCGAGATGCAGACCGTCTTGGGATAGCCGCGATAGAACAGGCAGGCGGGCAG
>JACMOF010000560.1 GCA_014378155.1 Caulobacter sp.
GCGTGCCGAAACAGCCGCGCGGCGTCGAAGGACGCCGGCATCGGTGCGGGCGGCGCCAGGCGCTCCAGGGCGTCGGCGATGCGGGCGAGAAGGGCTGTGGCGGGGTCATTCATGGCCTGCCTCCTAGACCCCCGAAGGCCCCTATAAAAGGGCCGTCGCCGAAACGTGAGCCGTCATTGCAAAAGAGGAGGTGAACGCATAGCTTCCGCCGACTTGGTCGACCCCCTGTTTGAGCGGGACGCCAGCTAGACTTTCGTGGAGCCGATATGAACGACCCGAGCCAACTGATCCAAATGATTGGCATGCCCGTCATGCTGTTTGGGCTGTTCTACATCCTGATCCTCCGCCCCCAGCAGCAGCGCGCCAAGCAACACGCCGCCGCCATCGCCGCCGTGAAGCGTGGCGACAATGTCGTGCTGTCGAGCGGCATGCTGGGCAAGATCGTCCGGGTCGAAGACACCGAGGTCGGCGTCGAGATCGCGCAGGGCGTCACCGTCAAGGTCGTCAAGAGCATGATCACCGATATCCGCGCCAAGGGCGAACCGGCCCCGGCCAACGACCCCAAGAGCTGATACCCCTCCGCGCTGAACACGGGGCGCCGCCCACCACGAGACGCCTTTGGGCGTCGTCCAGAGCCTGTAATCCATGCTGACCCTCTCCCGCTGGAAAGTCACCGCCGTCATCCTGTCGGTGATTTTCGGCATCGTCTTTTCCTTGCCCAACATGCTGCCGCAGAGGACGCTCGACGCGCTTCCGGGCTGGGTTCCGCATCAGAAGTTGAACCTCGGCCTCGACCTGCAGGGCGGGTCCTACCTGCTCTATGAGGTCGACACCGACGCTTTGCGCGCCGAACGCCTGACCAACATGGTCGAGGATGTGCGGACCGCCTTGCGCAACGAGCAGATCGCTTTCAGCGAGTTGGGCGAGTCGGGCGGGATCGTTCGAGTTCGCATCGCCGACCCGGCCAAGGCGGACGAGGCCGTCAGCCTGCTGCGCAAGCATGTTGGCGGGCCCCTTCAAGGCGCGATCGGCGGCCGCGACACGACGATCAGCGACAAGGGCGACGGGCGACTGGAGCTCAGCTTCGTGGCCGAGGCCGCCAGGGCCGACGCCGCCAAGGCGGTGGAGCAGTCGATCGAGACGATTCGTCGCCGGATCGACTCCCTGGGCACCAAGGAACCGACCATCACCCGCCAGGGGACGGATCGGATCTCGATCCAGGCGGCGGGCGAAAGCGACCCTGATCGTCTGCGGGCGGTGATCGGTCAGACGGCCAAGCTGACCTTCCAGATGGTGGACGACTCGGTGACGCCGGAGGAGATCGCCTCGGGCCGCGTTCCGCCGGGCGTGGTGGTCCTGCCAGGCGCCGAGCCAGGCATGCCGCCGTTGGCCCTGGCCAAGCGGGCCCTGGTGACGGGCGAGGACCTTGTCGACGCCAGCCAGCAATTCGACGGTCAGAGCGGCGAGGCCGTGGTCGCCTTCCGCTTCGGCGGTCCGGGCGCCCGGAAGTTTGGCGACGCCACGGCGCGCAACATCGGTAAGCGCTTCGCCATCGTGCTGGACAACAAGTATATCTCGGCGCCGACCATCCAGAGCGCCATCACCGGCGGATCTGGCCAGATCACCGGCAGCTTCACGGCGGAAAGCGCCAATAACCTGGCTCTGCTGCTGCGGTCCGGCGCCCTGCCGGCCAAGCTGAACCTTGAGGAACAGCGCACCGTGGGGGCCGAGCTTGGCGCCGACGCCGTGCGGGCCGGCGCCATCTCGCTGGCCGTCGGCGCGGCGGCGATGTTCGTGTTCATCATTCTGGCCTATGGGCTGTTCGGGGTGTTCGCCGCCATCGCCTTGGTGGTCAACGTTCTGCTGATCATCGGCATCATGTCGATGACCCAGGCCACCCTGACCTTCCCCGGCATCGCCGGCCTGATCCTGACCCTGGCCGTCGCGGTCGACGCCAACGTGCTGATCTATGAGCGGATGCGCGATGAGGCGGCGGCGGGACGATCTCCCATGTCGGCGGCCGATACCGGATTCCGCCGGGCCATGGTCTCGATCATGGACGCCAACATCACCAGCCTGATCTCGGCCGGGATCATGTTCGGCTTCGGGTCCGGGCCCATCAAGGGCTTTGCCTGGACGCTGTCGATCGGCGTGTTCACCTCGGTGTTCACCGCCATCATCATTACTCAAGTGCTCATCGGTTGGTGGTTCAAGGTCACCAAGCCGAAGAAGCTGCCGATCGCGTAGGTCCACATCATGGCTTGGCCCCTCATCCGTCTGATTCCCCGCCAGACCCACTTCCGGTTCGTGAAGTGGGCTCCGGTCGCTGCGGCGATCTCCCTCCTGCTGATCGCCGGTTCCGGCGTGTCGTTCTTCACCCAGGGCCTGAACCTGGGCATCGACTTCAAGGGCGGCGTCGCCATGGAAGCGCGCATGCCCACGCCCATCTCGGGCGACGCACTGCGCAAGGTCGCCCGGGCGACCGGCGCGCACGACGTGCAGGTCCAGGACAACTTCGGCTCGCCCAACGCGGCGATGATTCGCTTCTTGCCCACCGAGGGCGGCAACGCCATGGCCGAGGCTAGCCGGGTCCAGAAGGCGATCATCGCGAAGTTTCCGGGCATGACCATGCCCGCCCCCAGCGTCATCGGCGCCAAGGTCTCGGGCGAGCTGCTTTTGGGTGGCTTCAAGGCCTTGGGCATCGCCCTGTTGCTGATGCTCGGCTACATCTGGTTCCGCTTCCAGCTGCAGTTCGGCCTTGGGGCCGTGGTCGCCGTGTTCCACGACATCCTTCTGACCCTGGGCCTGCTGTCGGTGCTCCAGATAGAGTTCTCGATGACCTCGATCGCCGCCCTGCTGACGGTCATCGGCTATTCCATGAACGAGAAGGTCATCACCTTCGACCGGCTCAAGGAAAACCTGCGCAAGTACAAGACCACGCCGTTGCGCGACATCATCGACCTGTCGGAGAACGAACGTCTGTCGCGGACGATCATCACCGGATCCACGGCGCTTCTTGCGCTGGGCGGCACGATGGTGTTCGGCGGCCCGGTGCTGTTCCCCCTGGTCTTCACCATGACCTTCGGCATCATCATCGGCACCTATTCGTCGGTCTATATCGCCCTGCCGCTGATCCTGGTCTGGGGCGTGAAGCGCGGCGACGAGGAAGCCACGCCGATCAAGCTCGGCGCCGGCACGCGTCCCTGATGTTGCGGCAGCCGCCATCGGTCGACGCCTGGGGCGGCGGCGGCTTCCGCGTCTCCGGCGATTGGCGTCCAGGCTCGTTGCTGATCATCGACGATCAGCCCAAGCCCTGGACCGCCACCAGCCTGGCGGCCTTGACGCCCGACGACTTCGCCGAGGTGTTCGCGGCGGGCGGGGCGGTCGAGTTCGTGCTGCTGGGCTGCGGGCTGGTCAACGCCTTGCCGCCGCGCTCGCTGCGCGACGCCTTGAAGGCTGCAGGCCTGGGTCTGGAATTCATGAGCACCGAGGGCGCGGCCCGCACCTACAACGTCCTGGCCAGCGAAGGCCGTCGGCTGGCGGCGGCGCTGATCGCGGTCTAGGCAGCGCCTATTGCCGACACGGCGAACAGGCCTATACCTGAGGTTCAGGGCTGGAACTTCAGGGGGCTGAAAATGGCCGGACTTCTTTCGAACTTTCGCAACACCATCATCCTCAGCGTCATCCTCGCGCTGGTCATGGCGTTTGGCTTTGGGCACAGCCCGCACGGCTTCGACGACGCCTATTTCAGCGCCGTCTTCCGGGTGATGCACGTGTTCTTCGGTATCCTGTGGATCGGGCTGCTCTACTATTTCAACTTCGTGCAGATCCGCGTGATGCCGCAGATTCCGGCAGAGCTGAAACCGGCGATCAGCAAGTATATCGCGCCCGAGGCGCTGTTCTGGTTCCGCTGGGCCGCCCTGGCCACCTGGGTGATGGGCGTGATCCTGGCCTATAGCCGCGGCTATCTAGGCGAGGCCGCGACGCTGGGCCTGTGGGGCGGCTACACGCCGGGCTCGGACATGGGCTTCGTCTTCATCGGCGTGGGCATGTGGCTAGCGACGATCATGTTCCTCAACGTCTGGGGCGTGATCTGGCCCAACCAGAAGCGCGCCCTGGGCATTGTCGTGGTCGATGACGCCGCAAAGGCCAAGGCCGCCAGGATGGCCATGCTGTTCTCGAGAATCAACACCCTGCTCAGCATCCCGATGCTGGTCTGCATGACCATGTACCAGACGCTGTTCGGCTGATCGGTTCGCCGCACCGCTTGGAGAGGGCCCGCCAGATCGGCGGGCCTTTTGCTTTTGGGCAATGCGGCGCATAAGCCGCGCCCATGACGATTTCCGAAACCGGTCCCGACACCGATCTCGACGACTTGGTGCGCCGCGTCGATCCCGACCGCTGGCTGGCCAGCCGATTCGTCGCGGACTCGAAGGCCCGCGCCGACGTTGTGGCGCTGTACGCCTTCAATTACGAACTGGCCCGTGTCGCCGGCGGGGTCACCAACGCCTTAATGGGCGAGATTCGGCTGACCTGGTGGCGCGAGGCCATGGACGAGGTCGCAGCCGGCCAGGCCCCTCGCAAACATCCCACGGTCGAAGCCGTGGTCGCTGCTGGCTATCCGTTGACGGCCCTGGCGGAGATGGCGCAAGCCCGGTTGACCGATCTGGACGCCGCGCCCTTCGAGGACGAGGGCCAAACCCTGGCCTATGTGGACGCCACGGCCGGCGCGGTCATGATGCTCAGCGCCTGGCGGCTGGATCCCAAGAGCGACCTTCACGCGGTCAAGAGCGCGGCCCGGGCCTACGGCTTGGCGGGGCTATGGCGGCTGAAGCAGGTGGGCGCTGGCAGACTGCCTTCGGACTGGACCCAGTCCGAGGTCCGCGGCCGGATCGCCGAAGCGCTGGCCAAGGCGCGCGGCGAGTTGAAGGCCCTGCCAGTGGCGGCGTTCCCGGCCGCCGCGCTGGCCGCGCGGGCGCAGGCCCAGCCCGGCGGCCGGACGTTGGGCGTCCTGGAAACCCAGGCCCGTCTCACCTGGGCGGTGGCGACGGGCCGGGTCTGATCGCGGGCGCGGGCTAGAGCA
>JACMOF010000561.1 GCA_014378155.1 Caulobacter sp.
AAGCAGCACCCGGAGGTCCGCGAGGCCCACCAGGAGCGCGCTCAGACCTTGAAGGCGATGTTCAAGGCCGCGGGCCTGCCGGTGATGGAAAACGACAGCCACATCGTGCCGGTGTTGGTTGGAGATCCTCATCACACCAAGCTGATCAGCGACATGCTGCTGGCCGACCACGGCGTCTATGTCCAGCCGATCAACTATCCGACCGTGCCGCGCGGCACCGAACGCCTGCGCTTCACCCCAACGCCGTTCCACACCGACGACATGATGCGCAAGCTGGTCGGCGCGATGGAGAAGCTTTGGGCGCATTGCAACGTCGCCCGCATGGGCGGCCACGCGGCTTAACTTCACAATTCCTCCCCCTGTGAGGGAGGTGTCGGCAAAGCCGACGGTGGGGGGCGTGGGCGACCAATGGCCGGGCCCTACGATCTTCGACGCCAATCTCCCCCACCGATCGCTATGCGGACGCCTTGCCCACAGGGAAGGACTTTCGTGGCCGCTAACGCCCCCGCATCTTGCCCTTGCCGAGCCCGATCTGCTTGGCGAAGTCGGACCGCCGTTCGGCATAGGCCGGGGCCACCATCGGATAATCCCCGGGCAGCGACCATTTGCGGCGGTAGTCCTCGGGGCTCATGTCATAATGAGTGCGAAGGTAGCGCTTGAGCATCTTCAGTTTTTGGCCGTCTTCCAGGCAGACGATGTGGTCGCGCTGCACCGAGCGCGAGACCGGCACGGCCGGCTTGCCGCGGCCGACGACCAGCGCAGCCTCGGCGGTCCCGAGCGCCGAAAGCGCCTCGTGAACCGAGCGGATCAGGTCTGGAACCGCCGTCCGGGCCACGGTGTTCTGCGCGACATAGGCCGCCACGATGCTGGCGCTCAGGCCAAGGATGTCGATGTCGCCGTCGTTGGTCTCAGCCTCGCCGTAAGCCATCGTATTCCATCCCACCTTGGTGTTCTAAGATCGCCCGGCACCCGGCATGCCAGCCCTGCTGACCCGGTTACCTTCGCAACGCGTCCCCGCCACGCGTGGTTCCCGGATTGATCGCGGCGCGAAGGGGGCTAAAGAGAGCGCGACCGAACTCCCGCCAAGTCCGCTAAATCGATATCCTTCAGTCTCCCAGCCCCAGGAGAGCGTCAATGACCGCACCGGCCCATAACATCACCGCCGACAAGAACGCCTTCTTCGGCGCTGACCTGGCCGCGATCGATCGCGACATCTTCGATCGCATCGGCCTGGAGCTGGCTCGGCAGCAAAACCAGATCGAGCTGATCGCCTCGGAGAACATCGTCTCGCGCGCCGTGCTGGAGGCTCAGGGCTCGATCCTGACCAACAAGTACGCCGAGGGCTATCCGGGCAAGCGCTACTACGGCGGCTGCGAATATGTCGACGAGATCGAGACCATCGCCATCGAGCGGGCCAAGCAGCTCTTCGGCGCGGGCTTCGCCAACGTTCAGCCGCACTCGGGCTCACAGGCCAACCAGGCGGTGTTCATGGCGCTGCTGCAGCCCGGCGACACCTTCCTGGGCATGGATCTGGCGGCCGGCGGCCACCTGACCCACGGCTCGCCCGCCAACCAGTCGGGCAAGTGGTTCAAGCCGGTGTCCTATACCGTGCGCCAGCAGGACCAACTGATCGACTATGACGCCGTCGAAGAGGTCGCGGTGCGTGAGCAGCCCAAGCTGATCATCGCCGGCGGCAGCGCCTATAGCCGCCAGATCGATTTTGCCCGGTTCCGCCAGATCGCCGACAAGATCGGGGCCTATCTGATGGTCGACATGGCCCATTTCGCGGGTCTGGTGGCCGGCGGCGCCTTCCCCAGCCCGATCCCCCATGCCCACGTGGTCACCACCACCACCCACAAGACACTGCGCGGTCCGCGCGGCGGCTTGGTGCTGACCAATGACGAGGCGATCATCAAGAAGGTCAATTCGGCGGTGTTCC
>JACMOF010000562.1 GCA_014378155.1 Caulobacter sp.
CACGACCTTGCCGGCGGTTCCGACCACGGCCCCGGTTGCCCCCACCACCGCGCCGCCGGCCGCGGCGACCAGGCATCCCTGGGCGCTCAGGGCGATGGCGGTCAGGGACAGGGCGAGGAGAAAGGGACGCGGGGTCATGAGAGCGCTCACAGGGAAATTGAGGGCCGCCTTCTAGCGCGGCGCGCTCGCACCGTCGCCGTGTCGGATGGCCGCTATGTGTCCGCGCACGCGAAATTTGGCGCTTGATGCCGGCGCGACATTTTCGCGCTGACGGCCGGGCGCCAACGACGAGCGCCGCTGCGAGTAGATTAACCTTAACGAGGTCGCTTGATTACTTTTTATCAACGAAAAAAATAGGAACGAGTCGCGTCGCCGAAGAGTTGTGGGGGTGAAGGAATTTGTATCGACATGACTTTTCGGGACGATCTCATCAAGCGCGAAGCTCTGGAGCTGTGGAGCCAGATGCATGATGCGCCGGCTCCCAACCTCAGTGGCGCTGAGCTGCTTGAGCTGCTCTGTCGAGATCTTGACTTGCAGGCTTATGACCGTGTCCAGTCGCCCTTCCTGCGGCCGACCATGATGATCCGGCCCGAGGAATGGCCCGGGGCGCGCAAGGGATAGAGGGTCAGACCCGTCCTGCGCCACCGGGAACAAACGCCCCGCCTCCCGTCTGGGCCCGATGGCGCAGGAAGGCGTCGGCCAGCACGCAAGCCGTCATCGCCTCGACCACCGGCACGCCTCGGATGCCCACACAGGGGTCGTGGCGGCCCTTGGTGCGCAGATCCACCTCGTTGCCGTTCTCGTCAAGGCTCTGGCGAAGGGTTAGGATCGACGAGGTTGGCTTGAAGGCCACGCGCGCCACCACGGGCTGGCCCGTCGACAGGCCGCCCAACACGCCGCCGGCGTGGTTGGACAGGAACATTGGGCCGTCATGGCCCATCCGCATCTCGTCGGCGTTTTCCTCGCCCGACAAGGCGGCCGAGGCGAAGCCCTCGCCGATCTCCACGCCCTTGGCGGCGTTGATCGACATCAGGGCTGCGGCCATCTCGGCGTCCAGCTTGCCGTACAGCGGCGCGCCCCAGCCGGCCGGCACGCCCGTGGCCTCGACCTCGACGACGGCGCCGGTGGAGGACCCAGCCTTGCGGATGGCCTCCAGATGCTCTTCCCAGACGGGGATGATGGCGGCGTCGGGCGCCCAATAGGGGTTCTCGTCGGTCTGGCTCCAGTCCCAGTTGGCGCGGTCGACCTTGTGCGGCCCGATCTGCACCAGGGCGGCGCGCACCGTGACGCCGGGGATCACCAGCCGGGCGATCGCGCCGGCCGCCACCCGCGCGGCGGTCTCTCGGGCCGAGCTGCGCCCGCCGCCGCGATAGTCGCGCACGCCGTACTTGGCGAAATAGGGATAGTCGGAATGACCGGGGCGGAAGGCCTGGGCGATCTCGCCATAGTCCTTGGAGCGCTGGTCGGTGTTGTCGATCATCAGGCTGATCGGCGTGCCGGTGGTGCGCTGGCCGTCGGTGCGGGCGTCCTCGAACACCCCCGACAGGGTGCGCACGGCGTCCGGCTCCTGGCGCTGGGTGACGAACTTGCCACTGCCGGGCCGGCGCTTGTCGAGGAAGGCCTGGATCTGCTCGGCGCT
Organism: Caulobacter sp.; assembly: GCA_014378155.1. Lineage (GTDB taxonomy): Bacteria > Pseudomonadota > Alphaproteobacteria > Caulobacterales > Caulobacteraceae > Caulobacter. The sequence goes on from JACMOF010000562.1 coordinate 1,640, forward strand.
GATCGCGATGCCGGGCGGCACGCCATCGACCACGCAGCCCAGGGCCGGGCCGTGGCTTTCGCCCCAGGTGGTGACGCGGAACAGGTGGCCGAAGGTGTTGTGCGACATGGGCGGGGGTTTAGCGGAAAGCGGGCAGGGGGGCAAAGCCAAGCGGAATCCGCTCGCTTCACCTTGGAGTAGAGTGAATGAAAAAAACCCTTGGGGATTGCACGAAGCTTGACCCGAAGATACTGTCGCTGGGCGTCGATCAAGGTGACCGGGCGGGGGCCCGGCCCCAATAGGGATGGAACCAAGATGAGCAGCGGCATAGCAAACTTCAGCGGCGAATGCGGCGAGTGCACCAGCGGCTACTTCACCGCAACCTGCACCGGCGGCATGCAGGTGGGCCAGTCGGCCACCGTGAACGGCAATTCGCCCCAGGCCTGCGTCGTGGCCAATGATGGGGGAACGGTCTTCGCCATCGACCTTCAGACCATCGCCGGCATCTACGACTATCAGGTGCGGGTGGACGCCCAGGGTCCGAGCGGCGCTTTCAGCGGCTCGATGTATCTGGCGTTCGAGGACCAGACGGGCGACATCTACTATCTCAGCGTCTTCTCCTCGACCCGCGAATGGCACGAGGTGTCGTACAACAGCAGCTCGCCGGCCCTCGTGAAGATCTATTGGAGCGACTATTCCTTCACCGTGGGCAGCGGCGACGCCGCCAAGGCCAAGCCGGCCTACAAGGTCGAGAGCGCCATCGCCTAGTTCAGGTTCGAGTCTGACCGGTGGAGGGCGCGCCCTCCACCGGTTTTCGCCGCGCGAGGATCAGGGCGGCGAGACGGCGCCCCGGCGGGCCGCCGTCTCGGCCAGGTAGAGCTCGAGGTTGGTCCAGCCCGACCCGGTCTTGGCCAGAGCCGCCCCGTCGGCCTTGGTCGGCTTCAGCCCGTGGGCCTTTTCCCAAGCGTCCGGCATGCCATCGCCATCGGTGTCGACCGCCGCGACGCCGGTCGGCAGCGCCGGCCAGCCGCCGACCTGGGCCTGGCTGTCGATCTGCTTGCCGGTCTTGTCGCGCACGCCCGCCACGACCCGGGCGTCGACGCTGTCGCGATAGACCGAGGCGCCCGCGTCCTTCAGCACCCGCGCGTAGGCGCTCGCCGCCGGATCGGCCGCCACCGGCGCGACCTCGATCGGTCCCGCCTGGCGATAGCCCGGGGCCTGCAGTCCATCGACCAGGCTCCACGGATCGGCTGGGACCACGCCGTTCATGCTGTTGCCGGCGAACCAGGCCTTGGCCAGGCTGTTGCTCTCGTTGAAGGCGATGGGTTTCCCACTGTCGGGCCCCATCACATAGCTGTTGTCGATGAAGCTGTAGGCCGCCAGGGCCGCCTTGTCGGCGTCGTAGCCGGCATGGCTCTTGCCCCAGTTGTAAAAGACGTTGGAACGGAACTCGAAGAACGCGCCGACCGGATCCTTGTCCGGCCCCTCGTAGTTGCCGGGACGCGGCATGCGGGCCAGGTGGTTGGCCCACAGATTATGGTGGAAGCTGATCTTGGCGCCGGCGCCGCCCCGGATCAGGCTGCCATAGCCGTGGTCGCCCTTGGCGTGGATCGAGTGGCGGAGGCTTTCAGCGATGATCGACCACTGGACGGTCAGGTCATAAAAGCCCTGGCCCTCTTCGTCGTAACGGGCGCTGGCCGACAGGGTCTCATCGACCGACCAACTGGCGGAAACGTGGTCGAGGATGATCCTGCGGCCCTTGTTGATCCAGATGGCGTCACCTTCCGTCTTGCTCTCGTCGCCCAGGCGCGAGCGGAGGAAGCGGATCACCACGTCGTCGGCGGCGACGATCAGGGTCTGGTCGCGCAGGGTGATCCCGCCGCCCGGCGCGGTCTGGCCGGCGATCGTGATGTTGGGCTGGCTGATCTTCAGCGGAGTCCTGAGCGCGATCGTGCCGGCCACCTCGAACACCACGGTGCGCGGGCCCTTGGCCTCGATCGCGGCGCGCAGGGATCCAGGTCCGGTGTCGTCCAGATTGGTGACCTTGATCACCGCCCCGCCCCGTCCGCCGACCGACAGCCGTCCGGCCCCCTCGGCGTCAGGGAAGGCAAGGATTTCGCGGGGGGCGGCCTGCGCGGCGGTGACGGCGGCGGCTAGGGCCATGGCGGCTAGGGCGGCGGCCAGTGCGGTGCGGATCATCGTGGTTTCCCCTCCTTCAATTCCGCTCATCCTGACGAAAGTCGGGACCCAAGCCGAGCTTGAAGGGTCTCTCGAGCCAACCCCGCTGGCGCCGCTTGGGTCCCGACCTTCGTCAGGATGAGCGGAGAGAGAGGGGGCTTGAATGCCTTCATTATCGCCTGTCCCCGAAATCCTGTCCACCGGTGTCATCGCCAACACCCAACGCTTTTCGCGGGTTTTCATGACAGCGTTCGCCACAATCTTGGTTATCGCCTAGGCGGACACGGGCAGGCCCTGCCGCGAAGTCGGGCATTCCCGGGTGATCCTGACGGTCGCGGGCCGAAAACGCGCGACCCATCGTCCGGCCCCATCCCCTGAACCTGACCCTGGTGTCATCCTCGCTTGTCTGGCGAGCGATTCGGCTATTCCGGGTCCCGCCGCCGGTTTCGGGGGAAGCTCATCCATGTCAGGTGAAGACGCCAGCCTCCGCCCGGAACGCATCCTGGAACTGTCCGAGCGCCTCAGCGCCGTGGCGGGCGAGAAGATCGGCGAGATCGCCTATGTCAACCGCTCGGCCAAGATGCTGGCGATCAACGCCCTGATCGTCGCCGCCCGCGCCGGCGAGGCTGGTCGCGGCTTCGCGATCGTGGCCGAAGAGTTCAAGACCATCTCCACCCAGATCGACGTGGTGGCCGCCGCCCTGGAAAGCCAGGTGCGCGCCGACCTCAACGAGTTGACCAAGATCGGCGGGGCGATCCTGGGCCATCTGCGCGGCCAGCGCCTGGCCGATCTGGCCCTCAACGCCATCGAGATCATCGACCGCAACCTCTATGAGCGCACCTGCGACGTGCGCTGGTGGGCCACCGACAGCGCCGTGGTCGATTGCGTCGCCGCCCCATCGCGCGAAGCCTCCAGCTATGCCAGCCAGCGGCTGAAGGTGATCCTCGACGCCTACACGGTCTATCTCGACCTGTGGGTCGCCGACGCGACCGGCAAGGTCGTGGCCAGCGGCCGCCCCGACAGGTACCCGGCCGCCAAGACCCTGTCGGTGGCCGACGCCGCCTGGTTCAGGGACGCCCTGCGCACCCAGTCGGGCGATGACTTCACCGTCTGCGACATCGAACGGGTCAGGGCGCTGAACGACGCCCCTGTCGCCACCTACGCCACCGCCATCCGGGCCGGCGGCCAGGCCAATGGCAAGGTGATCGGCGTGCTCGGCGTGCATTTCGACTGGAAGCCCCAGGCCCAGGCCATCGTCGACGGCGTGCGCCTGACCGACGACGAACGCGCTCGCTCAAGGGTCATGCTGCTGGACCAGAACCACCGGGTGCTGGCCTCCTCCGACGGCAAGGGCGTGCTGGAGGAAACCTTCAAGCTCGACACCACCAGCGGCGACATGGGCAGCTATGCCGAGGGCGCCCGCACGGTCGGTTACGCCCTGACGCCAGGGTATGAGACCTATAGGGGCATGGGTTGGTACGGCTGCCTGGTCCAGACCGCGCAAGCCGATAAGCCGGCGGCGACGTTTCGTAGCCCCGTGATCCCAGGCAAGGCGGCTTAGGTCAAAGACCCTGCTCCCACCAGGGAAAGCGGGGGATGCTGCCTGTTGATCTTCCACGCCAAACCGTCTATACGCCGCCCCTTCTCCGTCGGGCTCGCCCGGCGAAGACCTGTTTGTGAACAGCGGGGCGTGGGGTCACCAGCGCCATAATCGAGGAAGAGCCCTTCCTCGCCGTCGGGAGACAGGGATGGACAAGACCACGCCATGCTCGCCTTCGGGATGAGACGCGCGGCTGACTTTCCTTGGAACAGGCTGATGCAACTCGCGTGCGGGAGCGATCCCTCATGCGTCGAGCATTTGGCTGCCGGAATAGTCCGGCCGCTGTCATTGAGTAGGAGACCGCAATGGACCGCGCTCAAAAGCAGGAGTCGATCGAATCGCTGAAAAGCGTTTTCGAAGGCGCCGGCGCTGTCGTCGTGACCCACTACATGGGCATGACCGTTGCGGAAATGACTGAACTGCGTAGCCGCCTCCGCAAGGAATCGGCCACGTTCCAGGTGGTGAAGAACACCCTCGTCCAGAAGGCCCTGAACGGCTCGATCGGTGAAGAGGGCGCCGCCCTGTTCACGGGTCCGGTCGCCATCGCCTTCGGCAAGGATCCTGTCTCCGCCGCCAAGATCGTCACCCAGTACGCCAAGGAAAACGAGAAGCTCAAGCTTGTCGGCGGCATTCTGGGCCAGACGACGGTTCTGGACGAAACGGCCGTGCGCGCTCTCGCCACGCTGCCGTCGCTCGACCAGATCCGTGGCAAGCTTATCGGCCTCATCCAGGCTCCGGCGACCAAGATCGCTGGCGTCCTGCAGGCTCCGGCTGGCCAACTGGCGCGCGTCTTCAACGCCTATGCGACCAAAGACGCCGCGTAACGGTCATCTCCGCACAAATCCCCTCATTCTCTAAGGAAATTGAACATGTCGAAGCTCGAAAAGCTGGTTGAAGAACTGTCCACCCTGTCGGTCCTCGAAGCCGCTGATCTGTCGAAGCTGCTGGAAGAAAAGTGGGGCGTCTCGGCCGCCGCTCCGGTCGCCGCCGCTGGCCCCGCCGCCGCCGCTGGCCCGGTCGAAGAAGCCGAAGTGCAAACCGAGTTCACCGTTGTCCTGACCGCCGGTGGCGAGAAGAAGATCAACGTGATCAAGGAAGTCCGCGGCGTCCGTCCGGACCTCGGCCTGAAGGAAGCCAAGGACCTGGTCGAAGGCGCTCCGCAGAACATCGTCGAAAACGTCTCCAAGCAAGTCGCCGACGAAGTCGCCAAGAAGCTGACCGAAGCCGGCGCCACCGTCGTCGTGAAGTAATTCACGATCCGCGCCTCGGCGCGGGTGGCCGGTGTCAGTTCTCTGACTCCAAGTGAACGGCTCCGGAGGGAAACCTCCGGGGCCGTTTTCTATTGGGGATCAGTCTTGGTGAAAGGGTAGGGGCGGAGGTCAGCCGACCTTGGCGCGGACGGCTTCCCGGCCCGGCCAGACCGGTGTCGCCAAGGCGTCGAGCGCGGGCTTGGCCAGCAAGTAGCCCTGCATGAGGTCGACGCCGAGCTCGCGCAGCACCTGGTACTCGGCGATGGTTTCGACGCCTTCGCAGATCGGCGTGACACCCAGGTCGCGCAGCATGTCCAGGGTCGAACGGACAATGGTCTGCTTGACCGTGCTGGTGTCGATGTCGCGGATCAGGTCCATGTCCAGCTTGACCAGGTCAGGCTGGAATTTCGACAACAGCCCCAGTCCCGCGTAGCCCGCCCCGAAATCGTCGATCGCGGTCTGGAAACCCATGGCGCGGTAGCTGCGCAGGATGTGGAGGATGTGGTCGGTGTCGAGCCGCTCCACCTCGGTGAACTCGAAGATGATCCGGTTCAGCGGAAAGCCCGTGCGCATCGCCGCCGCGAGGGTCAGGCGGATACAGGCCCGGGGCTCATAGACGGCGTTGGGCAGGAAATTGATCGACAGGCTGGCCCCGTCGGCGGCCATGTTGAGGGCGGCGGCCTGCTCGATCGCCGTGACCCGGCAGAGCTGGTCGAAGGCGTAGCGATTGGTTTCCGAGACCTGGGACAGGATGAAGCCCGCGCCTTCGCCCGCAGCCCCGCGCACCAGGGCCTCATGGGCGAACACCGTGCCGGCGTTGGCGTCGACGACTGGCTGGAAGGCCATGATGATCGGCAGGTCGAAACCGGCGCCGTCGCGACAACCGTCGCAGTTGGACTTGGCGGTCATGCGGGAAACTTTCATAACGCGATGAAAATCGAGCATGGCTGCGGAAGCTGAATAATCGGTGTTCATTCGCCTCGCGATTTGCGAGGCTATCGCGGGCCCTGCAACCTTGTGGGCCGAGCGACGTTTCCGACCCATGCTCAAGCTCGCCGCCCTGCTGCTCGTTCTGATGATCGTCTTCGGTCTGCTCAGCTTCGTGTTCCACATCGCCGTGGCCCTGACCAAGATCGCCTTCTTCATCTGCCTGATCGGGCTGGGGATCTCGTTGGTCGGCAGGGTGTTCAAGAAGGCCTGACGCGCGAGCCGGGCCGCGAGAAGATGAGGCGCGACCGGTTCCCGGCGCGCCGTTAGGGTTTTGTGGATAAAGCCCCTTCCCATCCCCACCCGCCTGTCCTATATCCGCCAGTCCACGAAGACATTCGGCGGAACGCGCACGCGCGTGTCTGCATCTAACGCCCCGAGGCGCGGTCAGCTGCCCTCCGACCCGCGCGAAGGGGCGCCCATCAAGCTTCCGGTCCCGGTCGCTCGATAGGGGAATTGCAGCGTCCAGCGTTCTCTCGAGAAGGGAACGGCGAGGGTGGACGCTAAGACAATCGAATTCACGCGCGGACTCCAAGTTCCGCGTCGCAGGGAAAAAACATGGCGCAATCCTTCACCGGCAAGAAGCGGATCCGGAAGTCTTTCGGCCGCATCCCCGAAGCTGTGCAGATGCCGAACCTGATCGAGGTTCAGCGCTCCTCCTACGAACAGTTCCTGCAGCGCGAAGTCCGTCCGGGCGTGCGCAAGGACGAGGGTATCGAGGCGGTCTTCAAGTCGGTGTTCCCGATCAAGGACTTCAACGAGCGCGCGGTGCTCGAATACGTCTCGTACGAATTCGAAGAGCCCAAGTACGACGTTGAGGAATGCATCCAGCGCGACATGACCTTCGCGGCGCCGCTGAAGGTCAAGCTGCGGCTGATCGTGTTCGAAACCGAGGAAGAAACCGGCGCCCGGTCCGTCAAGGACATCAAGGAGCAGGACGTCTACATGGGCGATATCCCGCTCATGACGGAAAAAGGCACCTTCATCGTCAACGGCACCGAGCGGGTCATCGTCTCGCAGATGCACCGCTCGCCCGGCGTGTTCTTCGACCACGACAAGGGCAAGACCCACGCCTCGGGCAAGCTGCTGTTCGCCGCCCGCGTCATCCCCTATCGCGGCTCGTGGCTCGACTTCGAGTTCGACGCCAAGGACGTGGTCTATGTCCGCATCGACCGTCGCCGCAAACTGCCCGCCACCACCTTCCTCTATGCCCTGGGGATGGACGGCGAAGAGATCCTGACGACCTTCTATGACGTGGTGCCCTTCGAGAAGCGCACCACGGCCGGCGCCGAAGGCTGGGCTACCCCGTACAAGGCCGAGCGCTGGCGCGGCGTGAAGCCGGAATTCGCCCTGATCGACGCCGACACCGGCGAGGAAGTGGCCCCGGGCGGTATCAAGATCACCGCCCGCCAAGCCAAGAAGCTGGCCGACGGCGGCTTGAAGACCTTGCTGTTGGCCCCCGAAGCCCTGACCGGCCGCTACCTGGCCCGCGACGCCGTCAACTATGAGAACGGCGAGATCTACGCCGAAGCCGGCGACGAGCTGGACGTCGCCTCGATCGAGGCCCTGGCCGCCCAAGGCTTCAGCACCATCGACGTGCTGGATATCGACCACGTCACGGTCGGCGCCTACATGCGCAACACCCTGCGCGTCGACAAGAACGCCGTCCGCGAGGACGCGCTGTTCGACATCTATCGCGTGATGCGTCCGGGCGAGCCGCCGACCGTGGAAGCGGCCGAAGCGATGTTCAAGTCGCTGTTCTTCGACGCCGAACGCTACGACCTGTCGGCCGTCGGCCGGGTCAAGATGAACATGCGGCTGGAGCTGGACGCTTCGGACGAGATGCGCGTGCTCCGCAAGGAAGACGTGCTGGCGGTCCTCAAGCTGCTGGTCGGCCTGCGCGACGGTCGCGGCGAAATCGACGACATCGACAACCTCGGCAACCGCCGGGTGCGTTCGGTCGGCGAACTGCTGGAAAACCAGTACCGCGTCGGTCTGCTGCGCATGGAGCGCGCCATCAAGGAACGCATGTCGTCCGTCGACATCGACACCGTGATGCCGCACGACCTGATCAACGCCAAGCCGGCCGCGGCCTCGGTGCGTGAATTCTTCGGCTCCTCGCAGCTGTCGCAGTTCATGGACCAGACCAACCCGCTGTCGGAGATCACCCACAAGCGTCGCCTCTCGGCGCTTGGGCCAGGCGGTCTGACCCGCGAGCGCGCCGGCTTCGAAGTCCGCGACGTTCACCCGACCCACTACGGCCGCATCTGCCCGATTGAAACGCCGGAAGGCCCGAACATCGGCCTGATCAACTCGCTGGCCACCCACGCCCGGGTCAACAAGTACGGCTTCATCGAGAGCCCCTACCGTCGCGTCGCCGACGGCAAGCCGCTCGACGAGGTCGTCTACATGTCGGCCATGGAAGAGTCGAAGCACGTCATCGCCCAGTCCAACATCAAGGTGTTGAACGGCGAGATCGTCGACGACCTGGTCCCCGGCCGGATCAATGGCGAACCCACGCTCCTGCAAAAGGAGATGGTCGACCTGATGGACGTGTCGCCGCGCCAAGTGGTTTCGGTGGCCGCGGCCCTGATCCCCTTCCTGGAAAACGATGACGCCAACCGCGCCCTGATGGGCTCGAACATGCAGCGTCAGGCCGTGCCCCTCGTGCAATCCGATGCTCCCCTTGTCGGGACCGGCATGGAAGCCGTGGTCGCCCGTGACTCGGGCGCCGTGGTCATCGCCAAGCGCACCGGCGTGGTGGAGCAGATCGACGGTACGCGTATCGTCGTCCGCGCCACGGAAGAAACCGACGCCGCCCGTTCGGGCGTCGACATCTACCGCCTCAGCAAGTTCCAGCGCTCGAACCAGTCGACCTGCATCAACCAGCGTCCGTTGGTAAAGGTGGGCGACCGGATCAATAGCGGCGACATCATCGCCGACGGTCCCTCGACCGAGCTGGGTGAACTGGCCTTGGGCCGCAACGCGCTCGTCGCGTTCATGCCCTGGAATGGCTACAACTTCGAAGACTCGATCCTGATCTCCGAGCGCATCGTCCGCGACGACGTCTTCACCTCGATCCACATCGAGGAATTCGAAGTCATGGCCCGCGATACGAAGCTCGGCCCGGAAGAGATCACCCGCGACATTCCCAATGTCGGCGAGGAAGCCCTGCGCAACCTCGACGAAGCGGGCATCGTGGCGATCGGCGCCGAAGTCCAGCCGGGCGACATCCTGGTCGGCAAGGTCACCCCGAAGGGGGAGTCGCCCATGACGCCGGAAGAAAAGCTCCTGCGCGCCATCTTCGGTGAAAAGGCCTCGGACGTCCGCGACACCAGCCTGCGCCTGCCCCCGGGCGTCGCCGGCACGATCGTCGATGTTCGCGTGTTCAACCGTCACGGCGTCGACAAGGACGAACGCGCCCTGGCCATCGAACGCTCGGAAATCGACCGCTTGGGCAAGGACCGCGACGACGAATTCGCGATCCTGAACCGCAACATCTCGGGCCGTCTGCGCGAGCTGCTGATCGGCAATGTCGCGCTGTCGGGCCCCAAGGGCCTGTCGCGCGGCCAGATCTCGGCCGAGAACCTGTCGGAAGTCCAACCCGGCCTCTGGTGGCAGATCGCCCTGGAAGACGAGAAGGCGATGGGCGAACTGGAAAGCCTGCGCAAGCTGTTCGACGAGAACCGCAAGCGTCTGGACCGCCGCTTCGAGGACAAGGTCGACAAGCTGCAGCGCGGCGACGAACTGCCTCCGGGCGTGATGAAGATGGTCAAGGTCTTCGTGGCCGTGAAGCGCAAGCTTCAGCCCGGCGACAAGATGGCCGGCCGTCACGGCAACAAGGGCGTCATCTCGCGCATCCTGCCGATCGAGGACATGCCGTTCCTCGCCGACGGGACGCATGTGGACGTCGTTCTGAACCCGCTGGGCGTGCCTTCGCGCATGAACGTCGGCCAGATCTTCGAAACCCACCTGGGTTGGGCCTGCGCCGGTCTCGGCAAGCAGATCACCACCCTGCTCGAGGACTGGCAGGCCGGTGGCCAGAAGCAGGCCCTGATCGATCGTCTGACCGAGATCTATGGTCCTGACGAGGAACTGCCGGAAACCGAGGAAGAGCTGGTCGAACTGGCCCGCAACCTCGGAAAGGGCGTTCCGATCGCCACGCCCGTCTTTGACGGCGCGCGGATCGGCGATATCGAGGACCACCTGCGCATGGCGGGTCTCGACCCCTCGGGCCAGTCGATCCTGTTCGACGGCCAGACGGGCGACCAGTTCAAGCGTCCGGTCACGGTCGGCTACATCTACATGCTGAAGCTGCACCACCTGGTGGTTGACAAGATCCACGCCCGTTCCATCGGCCCCTACTGCCTGGTCACCCAGCAACCGCTGCGCGGCAAGGCCCAGTTCGGCGGCCAGCGGTTCGGGGAGATGGAGGTCTGGGCTCTGGAAGCCTACGGCGCGGCCTACACCCTGCAGGAAATGCTGACGGTGAAGTCCGACGACGTGGCCGGCCGGACCAAGGTCTACGAGTC
>JACMOF010000563.1 GCA_014378155.1 Caulobacter sp.
CGAAGGCGCTCCACCCGATCAGTAGCCAGGCAAACGGCCGCTTCTGCCACGGCTTCAGCGGCTTGCGTCTCGGCGCCGCCACGGCGATTTCCACTCGGGGTTTGCGCCGCGGCCTGGTTTCGACATCCACCCAGAAAGTCATGAGCCCCGTCCCACAACGGCGCCGTTCCAGACGCCTTCACGGTCAAGCTGCAAGAGCAGGGCCGAAGCCCTCCCCCCGTGGGGGAGGGGGTCGCCCAGCGACCGGTGGGGTCCGTTTTAGGACGCTCGATCTTGCCCGTGACTACCTGCCGATCACTCCTCCCTCCGTCGGCTACGCCGACACTTCCCCCACAGGGGGAGGCGTTATCGCCTCGATGATCACGAAGGCCTGGGCGTAGGGGTGATCGTCGGTCAGGGACAGGTGGACCACGGCGGTCATGCCCGGCGGCGTCAGTTCGGCCAGGCAGTCCGCCGCGCCGCCGGTCAGGGCCAGGGTCGGCTTGCCGGACGGCAGGTTGATCACCCCCATGCCGGCCAAATGTACGCCGCCCTTCAGGCCTGTGCCCAGGGCCTTGGCGCAGGCTTCCTTGGCGGCGAAGCGCTTGGCGTAGCTGCTGGCGCGGTCGGGCTTGCGCTCGGACCGCTTGCGTTCGGTCTCGGTGAAGACCTTGTGGGTAAAGCGGTCGCCGAACCGTTCGAGGGACTTCTCGATCCGCCTGATGTCGCACAGGTCCGAGCCGATGCCGATGATCATGCCGCGGCGTCCAGGCGGGCGGCGTCCATCAGGGTCCGCATGCGCAGGATGGCCTGGGGCAGGCCAACGAAGATCGCCTCGCCAATCAGGAAATGGCCGATGTTGAGTTCGGCGATCTGCGGGATGGCGGCAATCGGTTTGACGGTGGCGTAGTCGATGCCGTGGCCGGCATGGACCTCAAGGCCGAGACTTTGCGCCAGGACCGCGCCGGCCTTCAGACGTTCGAGGATGGCGGCGGCGCGGTCGGCGTGACCATCGCGGGCGGCGTCGCAATAGGCCCCGGTGTGCAGTTCGACCACCTGGGCGCCGACGTCGGCCGAGGCCTGGATCTGGGCGGGATCGGCCTCGATGAACAGTGACACCCGCGCCCCGACGGTGCGCAGGCGGGCGGTCGCGTCGGCGATGCGGTTCTGACCCCGCACCACGTCCAGCCCGCCCTCGGTGGTGACCTCCTCGCGGCGCTCGGGCACCAGGCAGGCGGCGTGGGGGCGAGCGGCCAGGGCGATGCCGACCATCTCGTCAGTGACCGCCATCTCGAAGTTCAGCGGCTTGCCACGCTTGAGGCAGAGGTTGTTGAGCAGGGCGATGTCGGCGTCGCTGATGTGGCGGCGGTCCTCGCGCAGGTGGGCGGTGATGCCGTCGGCGCCGGCCGCCAGGGCCAGTTCGGCAGCCCGCACCGGCTCTGGATAGCTGGACCCGCGCGCGTTGCGGATCGTGGCCACGTGATCGATATTGACGCCGAGTCGCAGCATGGTCGTCAGCCCCTCAGCCGCCGGCTGCCCGGGTCCTCGATCGGGATGGCGGCCAGTTCGGGGGGCAGGGCGTCGGCCGGGTAGGCCGGCACCTCCAGGCTGCACAGCGACACCAGGGGCACGCCGACATCGACCTTGCCGCCCGAGCGATCGACGATGCAGGCTGCAGCGATCACGTCGCCCCCGGCGTCCTGGATCGCGGCGATGCACTCGCGCGACGACAGGCCGGTGGTGACGATGTCCTCGACCATCACGACCTTCTGCCCGGGCTCCAGGTGAAAGCCGCGGCGGAACTTGAAGCTGCCGCCCTCGCGCTCGACATAGATCGAGGCGACGTCCAGCCAGCGGGCCGTCTCGTAGCCGGGGATGATCCCGCCCACAGCCGGTGACACGGCCACGTCGGGCTGGCCCACCGTGGCGATGATCTTCTGCGCCAGCGCCTTGCACAGGCGCTCGCAGCGCTCGGGTCGCATGAACACCAGGTTCTTCTGCAGGAAGACCGGGCTGTGCAGGCCGCTGGACAGCACGAAATGGCCTTCGCGCAGGGCGCCGGCGGCGCGGAATTCGTCGAGGACGTCGTCGTTGGTCATGAGGGCTGGATATAGGCGGATGGGGTCGAGTCTACAAACGCTGTAGAAGGCGCTGATGAGCAGCTCGGAATCACCCGGCGAACCCCTTCGTCCCCGCATAGGCTGCGGCGCGGCTATCCTCGACACGCAAAGCCGCCTCCTGCTCGTCAAGCGCCGCCGTCAGCCGGAAGCCGGCCACTGGGGCCAGCCTGGCGGCAAACTGGACTGGGGCGAAAGCGCGCGGGCCTGCGCCGAGCGGGAGATTCTTGAAGAGCTCGGGATCACCGTCGTCGCCGGTCCAGTGCTGTGCGTCACTGACATGATCGCCGAAGACTCCCACTGGGTTGCGGTGACCTACCGCGCCGACGGCTGCGTGGGCGAGCCGGTGATCCAGGAACCCGCAGCGCTTGAGGCCTGGGGGTGGTTCGCGCTCGACGATCTGCCCAGTCCGTTGACCCTGGCGACCCAGGATGCGGTAAGACAGCTTCTCACCTAACGAGGCGCGCCGGATGGAATGGGAAGACGAGGCCTTTGTGCTGTCGGCGCGCGTGCACGGCGAGACCGGGGCGATCGTCGAGCTTCTGACCCAGGACCGTGGCAAGTTCGCCGCCCATGTGGCCGGCGCGGCCTCGCGGCGGATGAAGCCGTTCCTGCAGGCTGGCGCGCGAGTCATCGCCCGCTATCGCGCCCGGATGTCCGACCAACTGGGGGCCGCGACCCTGGAGCCGATCGGCGAGGGGCCCTCGTCGCTGTTCGACGAACCCCTGGCCTTGGCGGGTCTTTCCGCCGCCGCCTCGGTCGCGGCCGGCGCCTTGCCCGAGCGCGAGCCGCATCCGGGAGCGTTCCACGCGATGGAGGCGATGCTCGCAGCCCTGGCCATCCCCGAGATCTGGCCGGCGGTCTATGTGCGGTTCGAGGCGGGGCTGCTGCAGGACCTGGGCTTTGGCCTGGACCTGTCCAAATGCGCCTCGACGGGGTCGTTGGACGACCTGGTCTATGTCAGCCCGCGCACGGGTCGGGCGGTCAGCCGGGCGGCGGGCGCGCCCTATCACGACAAGCTTCTGCCCCTGCCGCCGTTCATGCTGTCGGCCCAGGGCGGGCTGGCCTCGGGCGACGTCAAGGCGGGGCTCGACATCACCGGCCACTTCCTCGAGCAGTTCGTCTTTCACCCGTTGAACAAACCGCTGCCGCCGGCGAGGGTGTGGCTGCTGGATCGGCTGGGGGAGGCGGGGCGACTTTAGCGGCTCACAAACTTGCCCCCACCTGACCGCTTCGCGGTCTGTCCGCCCCCATAGGGGGCGGAGCTCAAATCGCGCGAACTCCGCCCCCTATGGGAGCGGACAGGCGACGCAGTCGCCAGGTGGGGGCAAGTGAGTGAGCCACCATCGCCAAACTCTCGAAGCCCATCCTACACTTCTGCTACTGTGCCCTTCACGCGTAACGAATCCTCAAGATGAACAAACCAGTCCTTCCCCCTGGCGGTCCCGGCGACGGCGATCGCATTCTCGATGAGCCGCTGACCGAGGCGCTGTCAAAGCGCTACCTGGCCTATGCGCTGTCGACGATCGGCTCGCGGGCTCTGCCCGACGTGCGCGACGGCCTCAAGCCCGTGCACCGCCGCGTGCTGCACGCCATGAACAACATGCGCCTCAACCCCGAGGGCGGCGCGCGCAAGTGCGCCAAGGTGGTCGGCGAGGTGATGGGTAATTTCCACCCGCACGGCGACCAGTCGATCTACGACGCCCTGGTGCGCCTGGCCCAGGACTTTTCCCAGCGGGTGCCGCTGGTCGACGGACAGGGCAATTTCGGCAATATCGACGGCGATAACCCCGCCGCCATGCGCTACACCGAGTGCAAGATGACCGCTGCGGCCATGCTGCTGCTGGACGGCATCGACGAGGACGCGGTCGATTTCAAGCCTTCCTATGACGGCCAGGACGAGGAGCCGGTGGTCCTGCCGTCGGGCTTCCCCAACCTGCTGGCCAACGGCTCGTCGGGCATCGCCGTGGGCATGGCCACTTCGATCCCGCCGCACAATCCGGCCGAGTTGATCGACGCCTGCCTGCTGCTGCTCTCCAAGCCCGAGGCGACCACGGCCGAGATCCTGGAACGCGTGCCGGGCCCCGACTTTCCGACCGGCGGCGTCATCGTCGAGTCGGCCGCTTCCTTGCTCGAGACCTACGAGACCGGTCGCGGCGGCGTGCGCACCCGCGCCAAGTGGGAGCGCGAGGAAACCGGTCGCGGGACCTACCAGATCGTCGTCACCGAGATTCCGTATCAGGTCAAGAAGTCCGACCTGGTCGAGCAACTGGCCGACTTGATCGAGAGCAAGAAGGCGGCCCTGCTGGGCGACGTGCGCGACGAGAGCGCCGAGGACATCCGGCTGGTGCTGGAACCGAAGTCCAAGAACGTCGAGCCCGAAGTGCTGATGGAGAGCCTGTTCAAGCTCTCGGCCCTGGAAAACCGCTTCCCGGTCAATATCAATGTGCTGGACGCGCGCGGCACGCCGGGGGTGATGGGCATCAAGTCGTGCCTGATCGCCTTCCTGGCCCACCGCCGCGACGTGCTGACCCGCCGGGCGCGCAACCGGCTGGCCAAGATCGAAGCTCGCCTGCATATCCTGGACGGCCTGCTGATCGCCTACCTCAATCTCGACGAGGTGATTCGTATCGTCCGGTACGAGGACGAACCCAAGCAAAAGCTGATGGCCGCCTTCGCGCTGAGCGACCTCCAGGCCGACGCCATCCTCAACACCCGCCTGCGCCAACTGGCCAAGCTGGAGGAGATGGAGATCCGCCGCGAGCACGCCCAACTCGTGGAAGAACGCGACGGCATCCTGGCCATGCTGGCCAGCGACAAACAGCAGTGGACCCTGGTCGGCACGGGCCTGCGCCAGGTGCGCGCCGTGCTTCTGAAGATCAAGCACCCGCTGGACAAGGCGGGCCGTGCGACGGGTGTCATTGGTCGCTCGATCTTCGCCGACGCTCCTGTCGTCGACGCCGAGGCGGCGCTTGAAGCGATGATCGTTCGCGAGCCGATCACCGTCATCCTGTCGGAGCGCGGCTGGATCCGCGCCGCCAAGGGCAAGGTCGAGGACCCGTCGGAGCTTAAGTTCAAGGAGGGCGACAAGCTCGGCTTCCTGGTCCCGGCCGAGACCACCGACAAGCTTTTGCTGTTCACCTCTGACGGCCGGTTCTTCACTCTGGGCTGCGCGGCCCTGCCATCGGCACGGGGCCATGGTGAGCCGGTGCGGATGATGATCGAGCTGGACGACAAGGTGAAGATCATCGACGTCTTCCCGTTCAAGGCCGGGCGCAAGCGCTTCATGGCCTCGAAACAGGGCTACGGCTTCCTGCTGCCGGAAGAAGAGGCCCTAGCCAACCGCAAGGCCGGCAAGCAGGTGCTGACGGTCGACGCCTCCGGCGCGGCCTTCTGCCTGGAAGCCGTGGGCGACCAGATCGCGGTGGTCGGCGACAACGGCAAGATCCTGATCTTCCCGCTTGAAGAGCTGCCGGAAATGCCGCGCGGCAAAGGGGTCAAGCTGCAGGCCTATCGCGAGGGCGGGCTGCGCGACGCCATCTCGTTCAACGCAGAGGCCGGCGCCTTCTGGATCGACACCGCCGGTCGCCGCCGCGACTGGACCGAGTGGAAAGAGTGGGTCGGTCGACGGGCGGGCGGGGGCAAGCTGTCACCCAAGGGGTTCCCGACCTCCAAGCGATTTAGGCCGAAATGATGCACCCTCTCATTGTCATCCCGGACAAGCGCGTAGCGCGCAGATTCGGGACCGTGGCCAAAGCGCCGCGCTTCCGGCGGTCCCGGATCTGCGCTTTGCTTGTCCGGGATGACAGGGTTTCATGATGCGGTTTCTGCGCAAGGTCGCCGGCGCGTTCGCCGCGCTGCTGGGCCTGACCGCCGCGACCTCCGGCGTCGCCGCGCCCCTGCCGCACGCCAAGGCCCCCGAGGCGGTGGGCTTTTCCGCCCAGAAGCTCAAGAAGCTGGACGAGACGATGCAAGCCTTGGTTGATCAGGGCCAGATCGCCGGCGGCGTCACCTTGCTGGGCCGCCACGGCCATGTCGTGTCGCTGAAGACCTTCGGCAAGCGCAGCCTGGAGACCGGCGAGGCCATGCCCGCCGACGCGATCTTCCGCATCCGCTCGGAGACCAAGCCGGTCACCGGCGTGGCGATGCTGATCCTATACCAGGAAGGCAAGTGGAAGCTGGACGATCCGGTCAGCCTCCATGTGCCCGAGCTGGCCAATCTGCGCGTCGCCTCTGGCGTCGACGCCGAGGGTCGGCCGATCCTGACCCCCGCCTCGCGCTCGCCGACCATGCGGGAGTTGATGACCCACACGGCGGGCTTCGCCTATGGCATCGCTGATGATCCAGGCAGCGTCGCCGACCAGTCCTATTTCCGAGCCGGGGTGCTGCAGTCCGACAGCTTGCACGCCATGGTCCAGAAGGTGGCCATGCTGCCCATGTACGCCCAGCCGGGCACGGTCTGGCGCTACAGCGTGGCCGCCGACATCCAGGGCTATATCGTCGAGAAGCTGTCGGGCCAGAGCCTGCCGGTCTTCATGGAGGAGCGGATTTTCGCGCCCCTGGGCATGAAGGACACCGCCTTCTGGGCGCCGCCTGAGAAGCTGCCTCGGCTGGCGGCCGTCTACGACGCCGATCCGGCCACCGGCCGCCTGATCCCGGCCAGCGAAGGTCCTTGGCGCGACATTAGCAAGCCCCCGGCCGCGCCGTCAGGCGGAGGCGGGTTGCTGTCCACGGCCGGCGATTTCGCGCGTTTCGCCCAGATGATCCTGAATGGCGGCGACCTGGACGGGGTGCGGATCCTGGAGCCCGAGACCGTGGCCCTGATGCGACTCAACCACCTGCCGGCCAGCTTCCAGATCACCACCAACGGCACCGCCAATGTGCTGCATCCGGGCGCCAAGCCCTTCCCGTTCGGCGCGGGCATGGGTTATGGACTGGACGTAGCGGTGGCGGTTGACCCTGCCGCCGCCGGCGCGCCGGTCGGCCCGGGCACCATCAGCTGGGGCGGCAGCGCCGGCACCTGGTTCTGGATCGATCCGGCCAACGACCTGTTTTTCATCGGCATGATCCAGCGGCTGGGCGGCGTCGGCTCGGGCCTCGACGCCACAACCCGGACGGTCGTCTACCAGGCCCTAGAGCGGCCGCCCGTCAAGGAAGCGCGCCTTAACGCCGCGACACAGTAGAGGACTGCGGCCCCGTCTTCCCGCTGCCCGCCGGCCGCCGCCAGCAACAGAAGAACGCAAAACGCCCCAGGTTGAACCCCAGGGCGTTTCGCCGACCTTCCCTTCGAGCGGGGAAATTTAGAACGCCAGAGCATTTTTCGAGCGAAGTGGTTCCGGTTCGCGTGAAGAAAAATGCGTCAAAACAAAAGATTAGAGCTCCCGGCCTGACGCAGTCAGGTCGGGAAATGCTCTAGCGGGCGCCAGCGGTGTCCAGCGAGGCTTGCGAGGTCTTCAGTTGGGCCACGGCGCCGGCGACGGCGTCGCGGTGGCAGGCCGAGGCGGCCACGGCCCGTTTCACTTCAGCGAAGCTGCCGCGCTGAGCGCCGCAGGCTTCGAGGGCGGCGGCGTCGATGCGGTGCATCATCACCTTTTGATCCTGCGGGTTGCTCGGATCGAGCTTGGCGCGGACGGCGATGCTGGTGGTTTCGGCGGCGCTGGCGGCGCTGGCCAGGAGGAGGAGGGCGGCGGTCGAGGCGGCGAGGAGCTTCATGGGTGACTTCCCTGACTGTGGCGACGTCTTGGAGGGCGCCGCTCGGTGCTGTCCGGGGCAAACCACGCGGTTCTGGCCTCGGATTTAATCCACAGGCTCGTCATCTGCTTAAAAATGGTCCGGTAAAAGCAAATTCGGTCGACAAATCGGTCAAAAATCGAGCGAACGTGGAATTCGAGGCTGGGAAAGTCGAATTCATTTGAGGGCTTAGCTCACATGAACGGCGCTAATCTGAAATGTCAGATTTCTTCATAGGTCGTCTCCGCCGCCACCGAAAATGGCAGACAGACCACTCACGTCCGCGTGCGTGAGTCGGCCCGGCCCACGCGTCTAGAGGTCCAGGTCGTCGGCCGCGAACTCGGCGTTTTCCTGGATGAATCGGAAGCGCAGTTCGGGCTTGCGGCCCATCAGGGTCTCGACCAGGGCCTCGACCGCTTCCTCGGAGCGAGGGAGAGTGATCTTGGCCAGCGTGCGCACCGCCGGATCCATGGTGGTCTCCTTGAGCTGGGAGGCCATCATCTCGCCCAGGCCCTTGAAGCGGCCGATCTCGGGCTTCTTGCCCTTGAACATCGTGGCCAGAAGCTCGTCCTTGTGGGCGTCGTCGCGGGCGTAGGCGCTCTTGCCGCCGTGGCTGAGACGATAGAGCGGCGGCAGGGCCAGGAACAGGTGACCCTGGCGGATCAGGTCGGGCATGGTCCGATAGAAGAAGGTGATCAGCAGGCTGGCGATGTGGGCGCCGTCGACGTCGGCGTCGGTCATGATGATGATCCGCTCGTAGCGCAGATCTTCCTCTTTGTAGCGATTGCCGCCTTGGGCGCCGAGCGCCAGCATCAGGTCCGACAGCTCCTTGTTGGCGCTAAACTTCTCGCCCGTGGCCGAGGCGACGTTGAGGATCTTGCCGCGCAGGGGCAGGATCGCCTGGTTCTTGCGGTTGCGGGCCTGCTTGGCCGAGCCGCCGGCGCTGTCGCCCTCAACGATGAACAGTTCGGCGCCATCAACGGCCCCAGCCGCGCAGTCGGCCAGCTTGCCGGGCAGGCGCAGCTTGCGGGTCGCCGAGGCGCGGCTGACTTCCTTGTCCTTGCGGCGCTTGAGGCGCTCCTCGGCACGGTCGATGACGAACTCCAGCAGGGCCTGGGCGGCCTTGGGCGATCCGGTCAGCCAGTGGTCGAACGGATCGCGCAGGGCTGTCTCGACGAAGCGCTGAGCCTCTGACGATGAGAGTTTTTCCTTGGTCTGGCCCTGGAATTCGGGGTTCTTGATGAACACCGAGATCAGGGCCCCGGCCTGGGCTATGACGTCGTCGGCGGTGATGATCGCCGCGCGCTTCTCGTTCTTGAGCTCGGCATAAGCCTTGAGGCCCCGCGTCAGGGCCGCGCGCAGGCCGCTTTCGTGGGTGCCGCCCTCGGGGGTCGGCACGGTGTTGCAGTAGGACTGCATGAAGCCGTCGTGCTCGCCAAAGCCGCGCGGCGTCCAGGCGATCGCCCACTCGACGGCGCCGGCTTCGCCCTGACGCTCGATGCGGCCCGAGAAGCTCTCTGGCGTCACCAGTTCCAGGCCCTTGGTGCGCTCGGCCAGGAAGTCGGCCAGGCCGTTGGGGAAGTGGAAGACAGCCTCGGGCGGCGTCTGGTCCTGGATGCGCTCCGGGGCGCAGGACCATTTGATCTGCACGCCGCGGAACAGGTAGGCCTTGGAGCGGGCCATGCGGTACAGTCGGGCCGGCTTGAAAGCCACGCCCTCGCCGAAGATCTGCTCGTCGGGGATGAAGCGGACCATGGTGCCGCGCTTCTTGCTGGGGCCAATCTTCTCCACCGGACCCAGCGGCTTGCCGCGCGAGAACACCTGCAGATGCTCGAACCCGTCGCGCCAGACGGTGACCTCGACCCGCTCGGACAGGGCGTTGACCACCGAAGCGCCGACGCCGTGCAGGCCGCCGGAGGTCTCATAGGCCTTGCCGCTGAACTTTCCGCCCGCGTGCAGGATCGTCATGATCACTTCCAGCGCCGACTTGCCCGGGTGCTTGGGGTGATCATCGACCGGCATGCCGCGGCCGTCGTCCTTGACCGACAGATAGCCGTCGGCGTCGAGCTTGACCTCGATGGTCTTGGCGAAGCCGGCCACGGCCTCGTCCATCGAATTGTCCAGCACCTCGGCGAACAGGTGGTGCAGGGCCCGCTCGTCGGTGCCGCCGATATACATGCCGGGCCGCTTGCGCACGGGCTCCAGGCCTTCCAACACCTCGATGTCGCTGGCGGTGTAGCTGCCGGAGGCGGGCGGGGTGCTGGGCGCCGATGCAGCCTTGGTCGCGCTGGGCGGCGGCGGGGCGGCGGGACGCGGCGCGGGCTCGGGATGCGGCTCGCGGGCCGGCACTGGCGAGGCCGGCACGGGAGCCAGGGCGTCGTCGCCAAACAGCGAGAAGGAGGGGTTCGGATCGTCTTTGGGGGACATTACGGGAACATGCGTCGATTCGTCGGGAGCGCTCCGTATGGGCCGCGCTTGGTGGGAAGAAAAGGGGTGGATGGCGCGACCGGCGCGCCATTTGCCGCGGCTTGGCCGGGCGTGCCAGGATGCGCCTTCCCTTTGCCTCGAAACCCGGAGACCGTCGATGACCTGGCGACCCCTGACCATTGTCCTCGCCGCCCTGACCCTGTTGGGCTGCAGCGCCGCTGGACCCACGGGTCCTTCGACCCCGCCGCCCACCTCGCACCGGACGCCGGTCGCCGAAGGCGGGATGTGCGCCGGCTTCGCCGGCTTCCAGTGCGGTGAGGGGCTGAGCTGCCAGATGCCGGCCGGCCAATGCCATGTCGCCGACGGGGCGGGGACCTGCCGCAAGCCGTCCCAGATGTGCACGAAGATCTATGCCCCGGTGTGCGGCTGCGATGGCAAGACCTATTCCAGCGCCTGCACCGCAGCCGCCCAGGGAGCCAACGTCGCGACCGACGGCGCCTGCAAGGCCTAGACAGGCTGATTGCATTCACTGCTGACATCATGCGGCCAGCCTTCGGTGAGGATGGCCGCTGGAGGACTCATGACCTACCCTCATTCCACAGACGGCTTGCCGCGACGCACCGTGTTAGCGGGCGGCGTGGCGCTCGCCGCCACGACGGTCGCCACAACCGCCCACGCCCAGGAAACCAAGAGCATGTACGGACTGATCGGCCAGATGATCGCCGCCCCAGGCAAACGCGACGACGTGATCGCCATCCTGGCGCAGAGCACGGGCGGTATGCCCGGCAATCTCAGCTACATCCTCGCCAAGGACGCCACCAACCCCGACGCCCTGTGGATCACCGAGGTGTGGGCCGACAAGGACAGCCATGCCGCCTCGCTGAAACTGCCGGCTGTCCAGGCCGCCATCGCCAAGGCCCGCCCGATCATCGCGGGGTTTGGCCACCGGTTCGAGACCATGCCGGTAGGCGGCGTGGGGCTGGGCTGAGGGATCGGCTCCTGCCCGACATCCATCTGAGATAGAGACGCCCGCTTCCTTCAACGGCAAATGTAGCTCTGCTGCCGTGCCCTGCTCCGGTTCGTCCAGGAAGAAGCGTTGGCAGTAAATGGGAAAGTCGCGCATCTCCTCGCCGCTGGCCGGCAACCAGTCGCGATACAGGTAGAGGGCGGCGGGTTCCAGATTGTGGGTGTCGCCGGTCACGCGCAGCACCGCGCAGCGTCCGCCGGGGATTTCGCCGGCCTTGACCGTCTCGTCACCGGTGTCGATCGGTTGATCGGCGCCGACGCCGACGCAGAGATCCATGCTGTAGTCGGCGGGATCGGCAGGGCGCCGCTCGGAGCGCCAGATGTTGAAGGTCGGATGGGTCTTGGGCGACATACCGGCGGCTTTGCGCCAGGCGATGAAGCGCTGGATGCTGATGTCGAGGGTCTCGGGATCGCCCCTATGCTCGAACATGGCCACGCGGGTCGGCGCGACGTCGAGGATGGTCACCTGGTCGGGGGTGAAGGTCGTCGGCATGATCTTGCTCCTGGCTGAGTTAAGCGGCGTGAACGCCTGAAGCCACGGCTCCCAGTCGGGAGATTTCCGGAAACTCGACGGCGACTGCGCAAACCTTTGCCGAAAAGCGCGGGCGAAGGCGTCGGGCGTCTCGTAGCCGGCGTCCAAGGCGATATCGGTGACGCTCTGACCCCGCTCGTGCGCCAGTTGTTTCGAGGCCTGCCGCATGCGGGCCAACTGGACATAGCGATGCAGGGACAGCCCGAAGGTCGCCTTAAACTGCCGGTGGAAATGGAACTTGGAAAACGCCGCGACGCTGCTCATCGCATCCAGGTCCAGATCGCCGTCCAGGTGCCGGTCGATGTGATCGAGCACCTTCTGCATCCGGGCATGGTAATGGTTGAGCGCCGCCGTCATCGTCCTCATCCGTTGTGACGATCCTAGCTTGGCGGACGAGGCTGTTGCGCGCTCGACCGATCTTGCGGTTTGGAGCGGCCGCGGTCGCGGTGACGCCCCCCAACACCAGACGATCGCCAAAGAAAAAGGCCCGCAGATCGCTCCGCAGGCCTCTTCCGTCTCACCAAGCCGCGAAGCTTAGCACTTGTAGTACATGTCGAATTCGACCGGGTGCGGGTGCAGTTGCAGGCGCATCACTTCTTCCATTTTCAGCTCGATGTAGCTGTCGATGAAGTCGTCATCCATGACCCCGCCGGCCTTCAGGAAGGCGCGGTCCTTGTCGAGGTTCTCCAGGGCTTCGCGGAGCGAACCGCAGACTTCCGGGATCTTCTTCTGCTCGCGCGGCGGCAGGTCGTACAGGTTCTTGTCGGCGGGCGCGCCCGGATCGATCTTGTTGTTGATACCGTCCAGGCCCGCCATCAGCAGCGCCGTGAAGGTCAGGTACGGGTTGCCCATCGGGTCGGGGAAGCGGGCTTCCAGACGCTTGCCCTTGGGCGAGTCGACGTGCGGGATGCGGATCGAGGCCGAGCGGTTGCGGGCCGAATAGGCCAGCTTCACCGGGGCTTCATAGCCGGGCACCAGGCGCTTGTACGAGTTGGTGGTGGAGTTCGAGAACGCGTTGATCGCCTTGGCGTGCTTGATGATGCCGCCGATGTACCACAGGCACATGTCCGACAGGCCCGCGTACTTGTCGCCGGCGAACAGCGGCTTGCCGTCGCCCCAGATCGACTGGTGCACGTGCATGCCCGAGCCGTTGTCGCCGAACATTGGCTTGGCCATGAAGGTGGCCGTCTTGCCATAGGCGTGGGCCACGTTGTGGATCACGTACTTGTAGAGCTGCAGGCGGTCGGCCATCACCACCATGGTGTCGAACTTCAGGCCAAGTTCGTGCTGGGCGGGCGCCACTTCGTGGTGATGCTTTTCCGGCTTCATGCCGAGTTCGCCCATCACGGCCAGCATTTCGCCGCGCAGGTCCTGGGCGCTATCGACCGGATTGACCGGGAAATAGCCGCCCTTGGGGCCCGGGCGGTGGCCCATGTTGCCTTCGGGATAGGTCCTGCCGGTGTTCGTCGGCAGTTCGCTGGCGTCGTAGCTGTAGCCGGTGTTGTGCGGGTCAGTGGACCACTTGACGTCATCGAAGATGAAGAACTCGGCTTCCGGGCCAAAGAACACCGTGTCGCCGATGCCCGAGGCCTTGACGTAGTTCAGGGCGGCCTTGGAGATCGAGCGAGGGTCGCGGTTGTAGGGGGTGCCGTCGTCGGGGTTCACCACGTCGCAGAACAGGCACAGCGTGGTCTGCTGGTAGAAGGGGTCGATGATCGCGGTCGACAGGTCGGGACGCAGCTTCATGTCCGACTCGTTGATGGCCTTCCAGCCGGCGATCGACGAGCCGTCGAACATGGTGCCGTCGTTCAGGAAGTCATCGTCGACCAGATCAATGTCGAAGGTGACGTGCTGCATCTTGCCGCGAACGTCGGTGAAGCGAACGTCAACATACTTGACGTCCTTTTCCTTGATCATATCCAGGATTTGCTTGGCGGTGCTCATAGTTATCCCCTTTGAGCGTTAAGCGGTGACAGCCCGGGCCTAGACGGCGGCGGGGCCGGTTTCTCCGGTGCGGATGCGGACGACTTCCGTGATCTCCGAAACGAAGATCTTGCCGTCGCCGATACGGCCTGTGCGGGCGGCGTTGGTGATGGCCTCGAGGGCGGGTTCGAGTTGGCTATCCTCGACTACGACCTCGACCTTGATCTTGGGGAGGAAGTCGACGACGTACTCTGCGCCGCGGTAGAGCTCGGTGTGGCCCTTCTGGCGGCCATAGCCCTTGGCTTC
>JACMOF010000564.1 GCA_014378155.1 Caulobacter sp.
CCTTGGCGAGGGAACTGTTCGCCTCCCAAGCCAAGGAGTACGCGCAGTTGAGGGCGAAGATCCAAGAGATCGATGGCAAACTGGCTGCTTGGCAGAAGGCTGAACCTCGCTGTGCCCGCCTAATGAAGGTCCCTGGCGTTGGTCCAGTCGGCTCGGCATTGCTGACCATGAAGACGCCCGCGCCAGAGATGTTCAGGTCCGGGCGGCAGTTCGCAGCCTGGATCGGATTGACGCCGAAAGATCATTCAACGGGTGGGAAGGTCAGACTGGGCCTCATCACCCGAGCCGGCGATGAGGCCTTGAGGAGCGTTTTGGTGGCTGGCGCCGCCGCGGTCGTCAACCAAGTGAGGAAGGGCAACAGCAAGAACGCCTTCGCCCCTTGGGTGGCGAGCCTTCTCCTGCGCAAGCCGCCAAAGCTGGTCGCCGTGGCGCTGGCCAAAAAGATGGCCCGCGTGGCTTGGAAGTTGATGGTCACCGGCCAAGCCTATATCGACAAACCTGCTCCAGCCCTATTGGTAATCGCAGCCTATAAATCAGCCAGACGCGGGGAGCAATCAGTGTAACCGCTCTGAGCCGATACCCAAACTTGCAATATAAACAGCAGATGGTGTGATCGATCGATCCATGATGAGAAACACTCCGATCACTTCAATGGCCTCAAGAGGCCGTTACCTTGTTTGGAACTCTCATCGCGGAAACCATCTTGGCCAGTGTTCATATGCGGACACCTCAAAAGGCCGGACATATGAAAGCAAGCGATCTGATCCAAACGACTGCCTATCAACTTGCGAGGAGGGGGTCGTCCACATATGAGGTGAGCCCTACTGGCGGACGCTGTCATATCTGTCGCCACGGGCAATGGGATTGGCGGCTCGATCATCGTAACTATCCTGGTGATCTCGATCGGCCTCGACATACTACGGGAAAGCTTGGCCGTCCGCGCGGCTGAGATCCTGCGCCGTTCGGTGGCGTTGAACGCCGAGGTCTTGCGGGACGGCGCGTTCGCCGAGGGTTCCCGTCGAGGCCGTGGTCTTGGGTCACGCGACCGGACCCACGGTCGGGCGGAAGACACGCAAGGGTCATAATGCGACGCGCCGCAAATAGTTGTGGGCCGCCGTGGCGGCAATAGCCGCCTCGCCTTCGGCCACGCTGACCTGGTTAAGGCCGCGTACCAAATCTCCGGCCGCGAATAATCCCTCCATGGAGGTCTCCTGATGCTCGGTCACGTAAAGCCGTCCGGGGGCGTCGATCATCACACCCAACGTCTGGGCCAGCGCCGTCTGAGGGCTTGTGCCAAAGGCGGAATAGACCACGTCGAACGTTAGGGAGCGGCCATCCTCGGCGATGACCGCAGTGACGCCGTGCTCGTCTAGAACCACCGATCCAATCACCAAGTGATCGACCGCGATCCTGGCGAGGGCTAGGGCTTGCTGCGTTTTCGGAGCGAGCGGGGGAGCGCCCGACGGAAGCAACAAGGTCAGTTGATCGGAATAGGTTCGCAGGAACAGGGCTTCGGAGGCCGCGTGTTCGCCAGCGCCGAGCACGGCGATGCGCTTGCCTTGGCTCTCATAGCCGTCGCAGATCGGACAGGTGCGGACCAGGCCGCTTTTGACGGCGTCGGCCAGATGGGCGAGCGGCGGCTTGTTCTCCACGACCCCCGTCGCCAGGATCACCGTGCGCGCCTGCAGCGTCGCGCCGGCGGTCTGGGCCGTGAAGAGCCCATCAGGGCCATGCGTCAGGGTCTCGACCACGCCGTGATGTAGGCGAGCGCCGTAGCGACGGGCCTGGTCTCGAAGCTTGTCGAGCAGATCGGGTCCGGACAGGCCTTCGGGAAACCCGGGCAGATTGTGGCTCAGCGTGATCCACTCAGCGCGGCTCCATCCCTTGTCGATGACCGTCACGCTACGGCGAAACCGCCCCAGATATAGCGCCGCAGTCAGGCCGGCCGGGCCACCGCCGATTACCAGGCAATCGAGTATCTCGCCCATGGCTCATGCCTCGCTCGCCCAGAGCCGCCGTTTGGCGGACGCGATCAGGCCATCAAAGCTCGCCCCAGCAGGCGGGCGCGGTAAGGCTCGGAAACTACTCATCGTGGCGCTTGCGGCGGGCTTGGGATGCAAGGCTCCCGATCGCGCCCGGTCCGCCAAGCGAGGGGGCATCGCGCAGGCGGCCGAGAAGGCTCTTTGAGTATATGCCGAACCTCACGGTGACGGTGGCGCCGCCCTAGGCTCGAGGCCCAGTGCTCTGACGATCTTCTCGCGCCCGAGCGCCAGCAGTTCGCAGGGCGCGTCGTCAAGCGCGAACCAGACCATGATCAAGACCGAAGTGGTCGCCCCAGGCGTCCTGAAGATCATCGCCCCACACCTTGAAGCCCGATGATCTTGTGGGCTTGCTCCGGAGGTCGACGCCTTCATGGCAAGCCGCGGCGCGATCGACCTGCTGGTCGATGCTTCACACCTGGAAGGTTGGGACAGCCTGGCCGCGCTCGACAAACACGTCGCCTTCCTCAAGGCCCGTCAGTCCAAGGTCGATCATGTCGCGGTGATCATCAGTCATGAGTGGCAGCAATGGCTGATCGGCGCGGTAAGGCCATTCCTGCATCCGCAGATCGCGCTGTTCGTACCAGGCCATGAGGAGGCGGCCCTCAGGTGGATCACCCGCCATCGCCAGGCTGGCGAGGGGGAGACGGTGTCCAGCGCCGGCGGAGAACCTTTTGAGGGCCTGGTGGCCGATATCGCCGACGGGCGCTGGCCCATAGGCTGGCCAGAGTATGCCCAGCCTGTCATGCGGTCGGGCGGCCATGGCGACTCACGCCGAGGGCCTAGTTTATCGGACCGCGTCGTCTGATCGCGCTCAATGACCATGAGGGCATCGCCACCCCACAGACATCGATGCCTGCGGGGCGGCGGATCGCTGCGGCGGCCGGTCGCGGAAGGCTCGGCCAGGCGGATCGACAAGACTGAGGTCCTTATCCGCCAGCAAACTCAGCTTTCGGCTAAGGCAGCGGTTGGTGAGGCCATGGTGGGATAGTCGGTATAGCCGTGCGCGCCGCCGCCATAGAGGGTCTCGGACGCCATCAGCGGATTGAGCGGCGCGCTCGTCTTGAAGCGGGCAACAAGGTCCGGGTTGGCAATAAACAGCCTTCCGAAGGAGACTAGGTCGGCTGATGCGCCAGCGATCGCGTCGATCGCCATCTGACGGTCATAACCGTTATTGGCCATCCACACCCCGTCGAAGCGGTCGCGCAGCGCTGCATAGTCGAAAGGCGCGAAGTCGCGCGCGCCGCCGGTCGCGCCCTCGACCACATGGACGTAGGCCAGACCAAACAGGTCGAGACCCTCGACCACGTGATTGAACAGCGACTGCGGATCGCTGTCATGGGAATCGTTGGCAGGTGAGACCGGCGACAGCCGCACCCCGACCCGGTCCGCACCGATTTCGGTGGCGACAGCTTTGGTCACCTCAAGGAGTAGTCGCGCCCGGTTCTCGATGCTGCCGCCATAGGCGTCAGTGCGCTGGTTGGCGCCGTCCTTCAGGAAGGCGTCGAGCAGGTAGCCGTGGGCGCCGTGCAGCTCCACTCCGTCAAACCCTGCCTCAAGGGCCCGGCTGGCGGCGTAGCGAAAGTCTGCGATGACGCCGGGGATTTCCTTTAGATCCAGCGCCCGGGGCGTCGAGACGTCGACGAAGCCCTGACCGGCGATGAAGGTCTTGGTCTTGGCCCGGATGGCCGACGGCCCGACCGGCGCCTGGCCATCCTTCTGGAAGCTGGTGTGCGAGACCCGGCCGGTATGCCAGAGCTGAACGACGATGGTTCCGCCCTCGGCATGCACGGCGTCCGTCACCGTTCGCCATCCGGCGACCTGCTCGTCGGTGTAGCAGCCTGGCGTGTCGGAATAGCCCTGCGCCTGAGCGGAGACCTGGGTCGCCTCGGCGATGATCAGGCCGGCCGATGCGCGCTGGGCATAGTATTCGGCGGCGAACGCGCTGGGGACGAGGCCGGGACCTGCGCGATTGCGGGTCAGCGGCGCCATCACCATGCGATTGGTCAGATCAAAGGCGCCGACCGTCGCCCTTTCGAAGAGAGCCGTGGCCGACCGGGGAGCGTGAGGCTTGTTCATGATCTGGGACTCTCAAGAGAAGGTGACGGGATAGGAGGGAGCCGGTCGGGGCGACAGCCTCGGATTCCACTCAGGCCGGCGACAACAGCGGAGCCGCACGCGCGAACACCAAAGGGCCCTTACCCGCCTCGATCCAGGTGCCGGCGGCTTGCCGTACGATGGCGCTGGCGTCCTCAATCCGGCCGATCGCGGCGGCATTGCCGGTAAGGGTTGCGAAGCGCTGGGCGGCGGCAACCTTGGGCCCCATAGAGCCTTCGGCAAAATCCTCGGCCCGCAGGCTGTCGGCGCCCGCCGTGGAGATGGCGCGAGCCTCAGGTTTCGCGAAATCGACATAGACCGCATCGACATCGGTCAGCATCAGCAGCCTGTCGGCGCCGATCTGGCTCGCCAGAAGACCGCTGGCCCGGTCCTTGTCGATGACGGCCTCGACCCCCTCGAAGCTGGCGTCCTGGCGGGCGACGACCGGGATGCCGCCGCCGCCGGTGCTGATGACGACGACGCCGGCCTCGACGAGCAGTCGGATCGCGCCAAGGCCGAGGATTTCCCGGGGTTCAGGGGAGGGGACGACCCTGCGCCAATGGTCGCCGTCGGGGGCGACCGTCCAGCCGCGCGCCGCTGCCAGGGCCGCAGCCTCGGCCGCGCCATAGACCGGCCCGATCGGCTTGGTGGGATGTTGGAAGGCGGGGTCAGTGGCGTCGACCCGCACCTGGGTCAGCAGGGTGGCCAGGAGCGCCCCCGCAGGCAAGCGGTCACGCAGGGACTGTTCGATCAGATAGCCGATCATGCCCTGGCTTTCGGCGCCGAGAATATCGAGCGGATAGTCGCCATCCTTGGGACCGGCGGCTGACTGCAGGGCGATCAGGCCAACCTGCGGGCCATTGCCGTGGGTAATGACGATCTGATGGCCGGCCGCGACCAGGGCGACCAGTGCGTCGGCCGCCACGCCGACATTGCGACGTTGCAGTTGCGCGCTCAGCGGCTCGCCGCGCTTGAGCAGGGCGTTGCCACCCAGGGCGACGACGATGCGCATCCCTCAGGCCGCGACGACGGTCTTGGCGCCGCGCGCTCCGAGCGGTTCCTGCTGGGTGATGCAGTGGATGTTCCCGCCACCGAGCAGGATTTCCCGGCCCGGTACGGTGATGATGTCTCGCAGCGGAAAGAGGTCTGACAGCACGGCTTGGGCCGCCTCGTCGTGCGAGTCGTTAAAGGCCGGCATGATCAAGCGGTCATTGGCGATGTAGAAGTTGACATAGGAGGCGGCCAGCCGGTCGCCGGGCTCACGCGGAAGCGTGCCGGGAACCCTGTCGACGCCGGCGGCTTCCTCGGCGGTGATCAGGGCTGGGTTGGGCTGGTGCAGTTTATGGACCGTCAGTGGACGGCCCCGGGCGTCGCGCATGGTCTGCAGGCGCTCGTAGGCCTCCGCAGAGATATCATACTGCGGATCGCGACGATCGTCTGTCCAGGTCAGAACCACCTCGCCCGGGGCGATAAAGCGGCAGAAGTTGTCGATGTGGCCGTCCGTCTCGTCGAGATAGACGCCAGCCTTTAGCCAGAGCACCGCCTCGACGCCTAGATAGTCGCGCAGTTCCTGCTCGATCTGCTCGCGGGTCTTGGTCGGGTTGCGGTTGGCATTGAGCAAGCACTGCTCCGTGACCAGCAGCGAGCATTCGCCGTCCACGTCGATCGAGCCGCCTTCGAGGATGAAGTTGGGGCCGTAGCGGTCATCCCCCTCCATCTCGATGACCTTTTCCCCGACCAGGTCGTCTTGGTCCCAGGGAAAATAGAGGCCGCCCAGCAGGCCGCCCCAGGCGTTGAATTTCCAGTCGACGCCGCGCACCAGGCCGGCCTTGTTGACTACGAAGGTCGGTCCGCAATCGCGGATCCAGCTGTCGTTGTTGGTCATCTCGACGACCCGGACGGCGGGATCGAGCATCTCGCGGGCGATGACATATTGGCCAGGCGAGACGCAGACCGTGACCGGCTCGCCCTCGACGATCGCCGCCGCGACGGCGGCGAAGGCGTGCTGGGCTGGCTTGGCGCCGCCCCGCCAGTTGTCCGACCGCTCGGGCCAAAGCATCCAACAGCCGATGTGGGGCTCCCATTCGGCGGGCATCCGAAAGCCATCCTGGCGGGGCGTGGTAGTCAGCAGCTTAGACATGGGACGTGGCCTTCGGAAGCGCGGTGAGGGGCGCGGGCGTGCGCTGGCCGCGGACCAGGAATTCGCCGATCAGTACGGTCACCAGAGATCCTCCGCCGACCGCCAGAGCGTAGGTCAGGTCGAACTTGCCGGGCTTGTAGATCAGGAAGACGATCGCTTGCAGGATGAAGGCCATGCACAGCAGGCTCAGCCCAATCGCGGCGGGCTGGCCGCCGGGGACCCGGTAGGGGCGCGCAAGATGGCCATCCACCCTTCGCAGTTTCAGGAACGATGCGAACAGCAGGAAGTAGGGCAGCAGGAAGATCACCGACGAGAAGGCGAAGGTGGTCCAGAACAGGTCCTCGGCGCTCTTGGCCAGGAAGCCGTAGAGCACCAGGACGCCGCTGCCGATCAAACCGCCCAGGATCGCCGCGCTGGCGGGCGTCTGGTATTTGCCGTGCAGCTTGCCGAAGATCTTGGGCAGGTCGCCGCGCCCCGCCGCCTCGGCTGCCGAGCGGTTGGCGCCAATGGTCCAGGTCACCATGTTGGCGACGAAGGTGTAGAGCGCCATCAGGCCAAAGACCATCACTGCGGCCTGGCCAAGCGCGCTTGCGCCAAACAGCCGGCGGAAGGTGTCGGTCAGGCCCTTGATCAGGCCGATGTCGCTGGCCGGCAGTGCGAGCAGAATGCCGACAGTCGCGAAGATGTAGAGAAACGAGATGGTGGCGCCCGACAGGACGATAGCGCGGGGCACATCGCGCGCGGGGTTTTCCATCTCCTCGCCGGCCCCGGACATCAGTTCAAAGCCGAGGAAGTTGTAGAGAATGACCGGCAGAAACGCCAGGCTGACGCCCCACGTAGGGCTCATGGCCTTCAGCGTGAACGGGTTGGCGACGCCGTGGACCATGGCGTAGGCGATGCCTCCCACACCCATCGCCAGCATGATGACCACCTTGAAGACGGCGCCGATGTTGGGCACCCACTTGCTGACATTGAGCGCCACGATGTTGACGCCCACGGTCATCCAGATCAGGCAAAAGGTGATGCCCATCTTGGTCCACAGCGTCATGGCCGGCATGAACAGCTCAGCCGCGACACCTGCGAACAGGATGAACACCGACGGCATCCAGACCGCGACATTGACCCACCAGAGCCAGGCGGTGCGCCCGGCCCATATCGGTCCGAACGCCCGGCGCACCCAGGCATAGATGCCGCCCTCTTGCGGATAGGCGCTGCCCAGTTCGGCGGTGATCAGGCCATAGGGAATGAAGAACAGCACCAGGGTCAGCAGCCACCAGAAGATGGACTGCACGCCAATGGCCGCCGAGGCGGCCAACTGGTCGATCACAAGGATGGCGCAGACCGTGAACAGGGTCATGTCCAAGCCCCGCAGCACCTTGGCGAAGCGCGGCTTTGGCGCGGCCGGCTTGGATGCGGCGGTCGGGATGATCGGCGTCGGCGCGGCCATGCTGGCCTCCTTGAGGTCAGCGGGCGAGAAAGTCTTCGATCAGGCTGCGGTGATAGTCGGCCAGAGTTGGCGACGCCGGGCGCAGGCGCGGATAGACGAAGCTGACCAACAGACCCTTTTCGGTATGCAGGCGATTTTCCGATTGGTCGTAAATGATCGATTGCGGGCCATCCATCACCGCATCGGTGACTTCCACGCCGCGCGAAGCGGGCAGGCAATGCATGAACTTGGCGTGCGGCGGCGCCTTGGCCAGCAAGGCTTCATTGACCTGATAGGTCGGCATGAAGGCCGCCTGGCGGTCGGGGATTTCGGCTTCCTGGCCAACCCACCACCAAAGATCAGTATAAATGAAGTCGGCGTCGCTCACGGCGGCGACCACGTCGTCGGTGATACGCAGCGAACCGCGGGAGGCTTGATTATTGGCCTTGGCGATCGTTCGCCAGGCCTCGGGGGCCTGATAGCGGGCCGGGGCGGCCTGGGTGAAGTGCATCCCCATCTGGGTGCAGATCATCATCAATGACGAGCAGACATTGGTGGCGTCGCCCACGAAGGTGACCTTCACCTCGCTCATCGGCTTTCCCGGCGCGCTGTGCTCCATCATCGTGAAGACGTCGCTGACCACCTGGGTGGGGTGGTTGTAGTCGCTCAAGCCGTTCAGCACCGGAACCTGGGAATTGGCGGCCAGATCCAGCACCGTCTGGTGCTTGAGCACGCGGGCCTCGATGACATCGACCATGCGGCTGATGACCTGGGCGGTGTCGCGGAGGCTTTCACGGACGCCCAAATGGATTTCGCCGGGCTTCAGATAGAGCGCGTGTCCCCCAAGCTTGGTCATCGCCACCTCGAAGGAGATGCGGGTCCGCGTCGAGGGTTCTTCGAAGATCATGCCCAGAGACACGCCGGCCAGCAGCTTGGGGCAGGCGCCGGCCTTGTCGGCGGCTTTCAGAAGCCGGATCAACTCGATCAGGCGCAGGAGCTCATCGCGTGAGAAGTCCTGCGTGTCGATGAAATGCCTGGGCTTAACCAACATGCTGGGTCCGTTTCCTGAGATCGCATCAGGGGCCGTAGGCGAGAGGTCTCTGCTCGCCGGGTCGGTCTGGCTGTTCTAGAAGAGCCGGCGGCGCGGCTGGCAGCCTCGGAAACTACCCATGGGTCACTGATCG
The DNA here is from genome assembly GCA_014378155.1 of Caulobacter sp. Lineage (GTDB taxonomy): Bacteria > Pseudomonadota > Alphaproteobacteria > Caulobacterales > Caulobacteraceae > Caulobacter. The sequence continues at coordinate 8,887 of JACMOF010000564.1, forward strand.
TCCGCGCTGCTCGGCTGTATTCAGAAGGCCCAGAAGTCGCTGTCGACATCCGTCCCGGCTGAGACGCGCGGACGCGCCGGTGACCAGACACCAACCTACCGAGGAGAGCCTCGCGCCCGGGAGGATCGGAAACTACGCGTCTTCAACCCGGTGCGGGGTGAGCGACGATCCTTGAGGGGCGGCCTGTGAGATCGCGCGGCCCCGGCGATGGGTAGTTTCCGATCCTGCCGTTCGGTCGTCGTGGGACCACTATTGGCCAGCACTCGGCAGGAGCTGGCTATGGCTCAAGACAAAAATCAGGCCCGCGTGGCCGTCTCGAAGGACGGCCCCTATCTCGTCAGCGGCGACGTGCCGCTCGCGGTCCCGACCATTGGCGTGGACTCCGAGGGCCAGTCGACAAGCTGGCAAACGCGCCCGGCCGTAACGCATGAAGCCGCCTATGCGCGCTGCCGTTGCGGCGGCTCCAGCAACAAGCCGTTCTGCGACGGGACCCATCTTCGCCCTAGATTTCAGGGCGCGGAGACGACCAGTCGTCGCTCTCAGTCCGAGTGGGTCAAGGTCTTCGACGGGCCGGTGCTATGGTTGACCAACGACGAGAGCCTCTGCGCCTTCGCCCGGTTCTGCGATCCAAATGGCCAGGTGCGGACGCAGGTCGTGCGTACCGATGACCCCGAAACCCGGGCCACCTTCGTCAGGCAGGTGAACGATTGCCCCTCTGGCCGGCTGACGGCCTGGGACA
>JACMOF010000565.1 GCA_014378155.1 Caulobacter sp.
TTTAAGGCGCGGCCTCGCCGTTGCGGGCGGATTGGGAAGGGCTCGGACGGCCTGAACACCGACAAGCAGTCTCCACCTCCCTCGTGAAACGGGGGAGGTGGCGGCGAAGCCGACGGGGGGGGCGTCAGCGCCTTTGTAGGACGCCCCCTCCGTCACGACGCGTATTCGCATCGCGCCACCTCCCCCGCGTTGCGTGTGAGGAGAAGAACAGCCTAACCTCCGGTCCATGACCCCGCGCGCCATTCCCTACCTGCTGATCGCCCTGCGCGTCGCGGCGGGCCTGCTGATTCTCGCCCTGGCGCTGTTTGTCGGCCAACCCGCGCGCGCACTCTGCGCTGTCCTGCTGGCCGTCGGCGTGTTGTCGGACATTTTCGACGGGGTGATCGCCCGGCGGCTGGGCAGCGTCACCGACCGTTTGCGCACGTTCGACAGCCGGGCCGACGTGGTGTTCTGGCTCTGCGCGACAGCCGCCGTCCTGGTCCTGCACCCCGGCCTGATGGCCGTCCTTTGGCCCCTGGTCCTGGTGCTGGGCGCGATGGAACTCACCGCCCACGCCGTCAGTTTCGCCCGCTTCCGCAAGGAGGCCTCGCCGCATCACCTGCTGTCGAAGCTGTTCGGCCTGGCACTATGGGCCCTGTTGACCAAACTGCTACTGACCGGGACCGGTGGCGTGGTGCTGTCGATCGCCTTCGCGATGGGCGTGGCCTCTCAGTTGGAGGCCCTGGCGATCATGCTGATCCTGCCGACCTGGCGCTGCGACATCCGGGGCGTGGGTCAGGCCCTGGCCCTGCGACGCCGTTCTCACCAATAGGTCAGGGACCGGAACCCGAAGGTCAGAACGCCGCAGCCCGCGACATGGTTAATGGGCCATTAGGAATCAGCCGCCATTGCTTGGGGAACCCCGCGCTGGGGCGGAGATTCGGCATGAACGGGTTCAATCGGCTGTCCTTCGGATGGAAGCTGATCGTGGTGGCGGGAGTGGTCGCGGGCCTTGGCCAGATCGGCTGGTCGCTGGCGACCCGTGCGGGCCTGGTCTCTCCGTTCGCCGTGGCCGGCCTGGCGACGCTGATCGCGACGCTGGCCCTGTTGATCCTGGCCTGGGGCGCCGCCAGCGGTCGCGCCGTGGCCTCGCTGGCCCGTTCGGTCGAGGGGCTGGGGGCCGGGCGGTATGACCAAGCCATCGCCGGCGCCGACGACCGTGAAATTGGCGCGGTGGCGCGCGCCCTGGACGGCGTCCGCAACGACCTGGCCCAGGGCGAGCGCGAGCGCGCCCAGCAGGCCGCCGACCGCGCTGTCGCCGAGGCCGCGCGCCAGCATCGCGCCGATCAGGTCGAGGCCTTCGCCCGCAGCCAGGCCGCCGCCGTGGCGACCCTGGGGCAGGGGATGGGCAAGCTGGCGCAGGGCGACCTGATCTGGCGGATGCGCGAGGACGGCTTCGAGGGCGAGGCCCGCCAGGCGCCGCGCGACTTCAACGCCGCGGTCGAGACCCTGCAGCAGGCCATGACCGGCATGCTGGCCACCGCCCGGGGCATCCGCGGCGGTTGCGGCGAGATCGCGATGGCCGCCGACGATCTTTCCCAACGCACCGAACGCCAGGCCGCCGGTCTCGAACAGACCGCCGCCGCACTCGACCAGATCACCGCCACCGTCCGCCGCAGTTCCGACAATGCAGAGAAGGCCCGCGGCGTCACCCAAAGCGCCAAGTCCAACGCCGAGAAGAGCGGCCAGGTGGTGCGTGAGGCCGTCGAGGCCATGGGCGGCATCGAGAAGTCGTCGCAATCGATCAGCCAGATCATCGGCGTCATCGACGAGATCGCCTTCCAGACCAACCTGCTGGCCCTCAACGCCGGGGTCGAGGCGGCTCGGGCGGGCGACGCGGGACGCGGCTTCGCGGTGGTCGCTCAGGAAGTGCGGGCCTTGGCCCGGCGCTCGGCCGACGCGGCCAAGGAGATCAAGGGTCTGATCCGCGCCTCCAGCGAACAGGTGGGCAAGGGCGTCAAGCTGGTCGGCGAGACCGGCCAGACCCTCGACCAGATCCTGGTCCAGGTGGCGCAGATCAACGATCTGGTCGGCGACATCGCCGCCTCGTCCAAGGAGCAGGCCGTGGGTCTGCAGCAGATCAATGTCGCGGTGAACCAGATGGATCAGGCCACCCAGCAGAACGCGGCCATGGTCGAACAATCCACCGCCGCCACCCACGCCCTGGCCTCGGAGGCCGCCGAGTTGGAGCGGCTGATCGGCGGTTTCCAGGTGGGCGCCGAGATTCACGACTACAGGCCGCGCCAGGAGGCTCCGCGTCGCTCCGCGCCGGCCCCGGCGCCAGCCCGGCGCGAAGCATTCCGTGAGCGCTATGTGCAGGGCGCCAACGCCCTGAAGATCGAGCCGCGCTCGCGCCCCGGCGAGTGGCAGGAATTCTAGGCCGATGACGGGCCGCCCGGCGTCTGCCGTGCCGGAAGGTCGTCGCGGTTGCGGAGCCAAGTGGTCCGCCCCACATTCTCTAGAGGGTCGACGATCGCGCCTTCCAGAGGCCAAGCCCGCTCATCCGACGTTAAGAACGGTCTGGTCTAGGTTTGAGTACGACGGGCTTGCGTCAGGACCAGCATGAACGAACGCGCCACGCCCTTTGTCAGTCCCGAGCCCGAGCCGGTCGCGTCGCCCCGCGCGCGCGCCGCTTTGCTGAAGCGCTTGGCCGACGTCCTGTGCCTGCCCGCCAGCCGCATCAACGCCTTCGAACGCTCGGTGACCGCCGACCTGATGGTCGAGATGCTGCGCGACGCCGTCGTCGGCGAGCGCGAAAAGGTGGCCCGGCGCCTGGCCAATCTCGCCGAGATGCCCGGCGTGCTGGTTCGCCTGCTGCTGCGCGACGACCTGCAGGTGGCCCGCGCCCTGCTCGAGAATTCGCCCAATCTCAGCGACGCCGATCTGATCAACTGCCTCTACAACGCCAGCACGGATCACCGCCGGCTGATCGCCCTGCGGCGTGGGGTCAGCGAGGTGGTGGCCGACGCTCTGGTCGACATGGACGAGACCCTTGTCACCGAGACCCTGCTGAAGAACGAGCTGGTGCGCTTCAGCCACCAGGGGCTGGAAAA
>JACMOF010000566.1 GCA_014378155.1 Caulobacter sp.
CTGGGTGTGCACCGGGATGTAGTGGACCTGGCTGCCGACGCCTTGGGCTTTCAGGGCCTCGACCACCGCGCGGCGGGTCGTGCCCAGGGCCTCGAAGTCGATCAGCACGGTCAGCAGGTGCAGGGCCGGGTCGGACCAGACGGGGCGCTCCGCCAGGCGCACGTGCGGCGCCAGGGCGGTCAGCTTTTCGGCATAGAGCGCCGCCAGCGCTCGGCGCCGCGCCACGAAGCGGTCGAGCTTGGCCAGCTGCGATATGCCGAGGGCGCAGAGCACGTCGGGGAGGCGGTAGTTGAAGCCCAGCTCCGGCATCTCATAGACCCACGGCGCGGCGCCCTCGGGGCGAACCATGCCATGGCCGCGCAGGGACCGGGCCCGCGACGCCAGGGCCGCGTCGTTGGTGGTCAGCATGCCGCCTTCGCCGGTGGCCAGGGTCTTGACCGGATGGAACGAGAAGCTGGCGAAGGCCGAAAAGGCGCCATCGCCGACCCGGTGGACCACGCCGTCAAAGGTCCCCACCGAGCCCAGCGCATGGGGCGCGTCCTCGACCAGCACCGCGCCAATGCCGTCAGCCAAGGCCTTCAGGCCCGGCAGATCGCAAACGTCGCCGCGCAAGTGCACCGGCAGCACGGCTTTGACGCGACGGTCGCCCGCGCGCTTCAGCGCGTCGGCCAGGGTCTCGGGCGTCATCAGGCCGCTATCGGGATCGACATCGGCGAAGACCACCTCGGCCCCGACATAGCGGGCGCAGTTGGCGGTGGCCAGGAAGGTGACCGACGGCGCGATACAGACGTCGCCCTCGCCGACCCCCAGGGCCAGCATGGCCAGGTGCAGGGTGGCGGTGCCATTGGCCACGGCGACGGCGTGCTCGGCCCCGACCTTGGTCTTGAACGCGGTCTCAAACGCCTCGACGGTCGGGCCCGTGGTCAGAAAGTCGGCGCGCAGGGCAGCCGCCACCGCCGCCACGTCGTCGTCCTCAATGGTCTGACGGCCATAAGGGAGAAAGGGGGGCAGGAGCGGCAGGTCCGACACCTCAGGCCTTCTCGGCCAGCATGGCGTTAAGGCCGGTCTCGCTCAGCCAATCGTCATTGTTGTCGCTGCTGTAGCTGAAGCCTTCGTCCACCGGCTTGGCGCCATCGGCCGGGCCGAAACGGTCGCGGGGATATTCCACGAAGGTCGGCTCGATCACGTAGCGGTCTTCCAGCTCGACCGTGGCGCGGGCGTCGTCGGCGCTGATCATCATCTCGTGCAGCTTCTCGCCCGGCCGGATGCCGACGATCTTGACGCCGGCCTGGGGCGACATCGCCTTGACGAGGTCGGGCATGGTCATCGACGGGATCTTGGGCACGAAGATCTCGCCGCCGCGCATCAGCTCCAACGACGACAGCACGAAGGCCACGCCCTCGTTCAGGGTGATCCAAAACCGGGTCATCCGCGGGTCGGTGACCGGCAGCTCGGTCGCGCCTTGGCTCAGCAGGCGCTTGTAGAGCGGCACCACACTGCCGCGCGACCCCACGACGTTGCCATAGCGAACGACCGCGAAGCGCGTGCCGATGTCGCCCGACAGGTTGTTGGCGGCCACGAAGGTCTTGTCCGAGGCCAGCTTGGTCGCGCCATAGAGGTTGATCGGGTTGCAGGCCTTGTCGGTCGACAGGGCGACCACCTGTTTCACCTGGTTGGTCAGGCTGGCCCAGACCACGTTCTCGGCGCCCATGATATTGGTGTGGATGCATTCGGACGGATTATATTCGGCGGCGGGCACCTGTTTCAGGGCGGCGGCGTGGATGACGATGTCAACGCCGCGCAGGGCCAGGGTCAGGCGCTGGCGGTCGCGCACGTCGCCGATGAAGAACCGCAGCTTGCCATAGGTGGCGTCATCGAACTGCTCGCGCAGCTCCTGCTGCATGTCGCTCTGCTTCAATTCGTCGCGGGAATAGATGATGACCTTCCGCGGGTCCGACAGCCGCAGCACGGTCTCGATGAAGCGGCGGCCAAACGACCCGGTGCCGCCGGTCACCAGGATGACCTTGCCGTCCAGATCGAGGTTTTTCGGAGAAAAGCGCCCCAATTTCAATCTCCTGCGCGCCCGCCGCGAGGATCGTGGAGCGGGGCGTTTCATGGTTAACGCCCCTTTGTGCGCGCCAGACGTAAAGAGGACGTCAACCCCGTCGTGTCACAAGGCGTCATGCGCCGCGCCCTCCTGATCCCCGTCCTGTCGCTGCTGGCCGCCGCCAGCCTCGCCGCCACGCCCGCCTTCGCCGGCCACGGCAAGGAGGAGAAGGGGGCGCCCGTTGCGTATTTCGCCCTCGAAACGATCACCGCCACCACCATCCGTCGCGATGGCCGGCGCGGGGTCATGACCCTGGAGAGCGGCATCGAGGCCCTTGATCCCAAGGTGATGGAGCGCGCCAAGCAGTCCGAACCCCGCCTGCGCGCCGCCTTCGCCCAGGTGCTGATGACCTACACCGCCGGCATGCCGCGCGGCGCGGCGCCGAACCTCGACTATCTGGGCTCGCGGATGCAGGAGGCCGCCGACAAGGTGTTGGGCCGCAAGGGCGCCAAGGTGCTTCTGGGCTCGGCGATGGTGAATTAGGGCGCAGAGCCCTACTTCTTTCGCCGCGCCTTGAAGAAGCCTCGCAGCAGGTCAGCGCTCTCCTGCGCCATGACCCCGCCGGTCACCTCGGGCCGCCAGTGGCAGGTGGGCTGGGCGAAGAATTTCGGGCCGTGCACCACCGCCCCGCCCTTGGGATCCTCGGCCCCGAACACCACCCGGCCGATCCGTGCGTGGCTGATCGCCCCGGCGCACATGGCGCAGGGCTCCAGAGTGACCACCAGGGTCAGGCCGGTCAGGCGGTAATTGCTCAAGCGCGCGGCGGCCAGCCGGATCGCGGTGATCTCGGCGTGGGCCGTGGGGTCATGCGCGCCGATCGGCCCGTTGCCGGCCGTCGCCACGACATCGCCCGTCGCCGGATCGAGGATCACCGCCCCCACCGGCGTCTCGCCGCGCGCGGCGGCGTCGCGCGCGGCGTCGAGGGCCAGGGCCATGGCGGCTTCGTCGGTGAGCGGGGCGGCGATGGTCAGGACTCCGGGGTCAGGAGATGGACATGGGCGGAAAACCCGACATCCGCCGCCCGTCTGGCCAGCTTCGCGTCGGCGGTGACCAGACGGAGGCCCCGTCGTAGCGCCAGGGCCAAGTAGAGGCTGTCATAGGCGGAAAAGCCGCGGCTGGTCGCCAAATCATGGGCAGGTCCCGCCAGATCACCCAAGGACGCGACTTGGTCAATCAATCGGGGCAGCCGCTCGACAGCCGCGCGCGCATCCGCCTTCGAGGTCAGGCCACGCCGAACGAACTTCGTCGCGGCCGAAGCAAATTCGGCGAAGATCAGGTCTGGCGCAATTCGTCTCGCACCCAATCGCATAAAGGTCAGCGCCGCCGCCGATCCTGGCCCTGGAAGCAGCCAGTCAACAGCGACCGAGGCGTCCAGCACGACCTCATCGCTCATCGCTGTCTCGATCCTCCCGGATCAAGTCTGCGCCGGAGATCGTGGACGGCGTTGACGCGTTCTGGAACCACTCGACCATCGCCACGAGCCGATCATTGGCCAATTGGTTCAGCAGGGTGACGCAGGCGCCGGCCCGGTCGCCGCCGTGCTCCTTGGCGTGCTCGTCGATCATCCGCAGGGCGCGTTCGCCTAGGGCGGCGAGCGGAAAGGTCACCATAGCGGGGGCGTCTTGCAGGAACGCCGCCTGCTCCTCGGCCACGCCGGCGGGCGCCGCTTCAGCCTTGACGAAGCCGACGGTTCGCGCCGCGCGATCGAGGGCGGCCGTCTTCCAGCCCGCGTCGAGCCATGCCGCCGCGTGCGAGTGTCCGGCGCGGGTGTTCGACCACCAAGCCGGGTGCTCATAGGCCGAGCGTGGCAGGCCAAAGCCCAGGATGCGTTCGATGTCCGCGAAATCGAGCCGGGTCTCGACCGCTGGGAACAGCCCTTCCAGATGGTGCTTCAGAGGCCCGTACTTCACTGCGCTAACTCCAGATATTATACTTAGTATATACTATTTCTGAACGCGGTCAAACTTGATCCGGGCCGCATTCAGTGCGCATTAGAAAGCTGCCCATCGTGAGATGCGCCTCTCCCCTTGAAGGACCGACGCCATGACCGAGAAATACCAGCCCCACCTTCATGACAACGCCGTCCCCGGTCAAGACGAGGGCGAGGGCGGTTCGCGGATCGCCAAGATGCTGGCCCGGGCTGGCGTGGCCTCGCGGCGCGAGGTCGAGCGGCTGATCGAGGCCGGGCGCGTGGCGCTGAACGGCGAGGTTCTGACCAGTCCCGTCGTCAAGGTTCGCGCCGACGACATCCTCACGGTCGACGGCAAGATGATCGACGCGCCCGAGGCGACGCGCGTCTTCCGCTATCACAAGCCCACCGGGCTGATGACCACCCACAACGATCCCAAGGAACGCCCGACGGTGTTCCAGGCCCTGCCGCGCGACCTGCCCCGGCTGATCTCGGTCGGCCGGCTGGACCTCAATTCCGAGGGCCTGCTGCTGCTGACCAATGATGGCGCCCTGTCACGCGCCCTGGAAATGCCCAACAACGCCTGGGTGCGGCGCTATCGCGCCAGAGCGTTCGGTGACACCACCCAGGCCAAGCTGGACAGGCTGAAGGACGGCTGCACGGTCGAGGGCGTCCGCTACGGCCCGATCGAGGCCCGCCTCGACAAGGCCCAGGAAAAGGTCGGCGGCGGCAAGAACATCTGGATCACCCTCACTCTGAGCGAAGGCAAGAACCGCGAAGTGCGGCGCGTGCTGGAGTCGCTCGGCCTGAAGGTCAATCGCCTGATCCGCCTGTCCTACGGCCCCTTCGCCCTGGGCACGCTGATGCCGGGCCAGGTCGAGGAGGTCGGCCCCCGGGTGATCCGGGAACTGCTGGACGGCATCGTCTCCGAGGAGAACATGCCCAAGGGCGACAAGCCGCAGTTCATGGGCGTGGCCGATCCGATCAAGGCCGTGGGCACGACGGGCGGCGGCGAGATGCAGCGGCGCGGCGTGCCGCGCAGCAACAGGCTGACCCAGGTGTCGATCATCACCGAAGAGGAACCGGTGGAAGAGGCGAAGTTCGTCCGTAAGCCGGGCTGGGCCAAGCCCAAGAAGAAGCCGGTGATCGCTGGCCGCGAGCCCGTGAGGGCGGCCAAGAAGTCGCTCGACAGCAAGATGATCGGCCCCAAGCCGCTGTCCTACCGCGACGCCGCCGCCAAGCGCGTGCGCGAAAAGGGCATGGCCAGCAAGAACGCCGCCGACAAGCGCGCGGCCAGCGGCAAGACCGAGCGGCCCGCCAAGGCCGAGAGCGCTCCGTCTTCCAGGCCGCCGTCGAAGCCGAAGCTGGGCGCGCTGCGGGCCAATGGCTATAAGCCGCTGGACGCCAAGGGTTCGGGCAAGCCGGCCAGCAGCCCCGGCGCGCGTGCGGGGAGTAAGCCCAGCACGGTCAAGGCGACCGGCGCGACCAAGCCCGGCGAAGCGGGCAAGGTGTGGTCCAAGCCCGGGATGGCCAAGTCGGCCCCTCGTCCGGGCGGCAAGTCCAGCGGCGCCGGCGGACCACGCGGCAAGCGTTAGCGGATAGGGCGGGGACCGTCCGCTCCGCGGCGCTGCGGGCTAGCCCTTGAGTCCCCGCACCAGGTTCCCTGTCCGCCGGACCACAGTGACCAGCGTCCCGATCGCGATGGCCGCCAGCCCCACGACGAGCACCTGCGCCTGGCCGCCCCAAAGGGGGTCAAACGCCGA
>JACMOF010000567.1 GCA_014378155.1 Caulobacter sp.
GGGCCCCCGGCGGGCGGAAGGGCGGCTAACCCGTCCGGACCGTACAGGCGATTTCAGCCCGCACCTGCCAGCCTGTCCGCCTACCCCGAGCGCCGGAGTTTCGTCACCACGGGGGTGAACCTGCTCCGAACCGACCTGGGGCGCTCCTTGTCAGAGCACGGCGGACAAGCCTTCCCGCTCGTCCACCCCTGAAAGCCGCCTCGGTCGCCGTACGTGCGCCCTCCCCGTGCTCTCAGGTGAGGAGCATTATGGGGGTGGTTTTGGACGCGCCAGGGTTTGTGACGCTGATTATTTTATAGAGCGTTGATATTACTATAGTTTCTAGTGGGAATGTATGGGGATGGAGCAGCGCCGATCCCCCTTTCTTGAACCCTCTCCCGCTGGGAGAGGGAGTGGACCGCCGCGCAGCGGTGGGAGGGTGAGGGGGTAAACCGCCAGCCGGCGTGCCGGCAGGGCGTCCGTGCGAAACCGGCGACGCACCTGTCGCAAGAGACGCCAGCAACGGGTCCGAGCGCTCGCGCTCAAAACGTCCCCTCGCCGCTCATCCCGCCCATCGCGCTGGCCCGCCTGTGGGCCAGCGCCTCGGCGATGTGGACACGGCGGACGCTGGGCGCGCCTTCCAGGTCGGCGATCGTTCGGGCCAGGCGAAGGACCCGGGTCCAGCCTCGGGCGCTGATCTGTCGCGCCTCGGCGGCGCGGGTGAGCAGGGCGCGGCCGGTCTCGTCGAGGTCGGCGATCTTGTCCAAGAAGCGACCCTCGGCACGGCCGTTGGGGGCCTCGGCCCCGACCGGCGCGGCCTCTCCCGTCAGGGCCATCGCCTCGGCCCGTTCCAGCTGCAGGCGGCGGGCCTGGGCGACGCGGGCGGCGACCTCCGCCGTGCCCTCGCTGGGCGGCGGCAGGGCCAGGTCGGCGGCGGTGACAGCCGGCATGTCGACGGCCAGGTCGATACGGTCCATAAGCGGCCCGCTGACCCGGCCCTGGTAGTCGCGAATGCAGCGCGGGGCCTTGCCGCAGGCGCCCCGGCCCGCCCCACCATGGCCGCAGCGGCAGGGGTTCATCGCCGCCACCAGCTGCACCCGGGCCGGATATCGGACATGGGCGTTGGCGCGGGCCACCATCACCTCGCCGGTCTCCAGCGGCCCCCGCAGGCTGTCCAGGGCCTGGGTGCCGAACTCCGGCAGCTCATCCAGGAACAGCACGCCATTATGGGCCAGCGACACCTCGCCGGGCTTGGCCTTCAGCCCGCCGCCGGTCAGGGCCGCCATGCTGGCGCTGTGGTGCGGCGAGCGGTATGGCCGCGCCCGGGTCAGCGTGCCCTTGGCGATCAGTCCGGCCACCGAATGGACCATCGAGGTCTCCAGCAGCTCGACCGAGGTCAGGGGCGGCAAGAGGCCGGGCAGACGTTGGGCGAGCATGGACTTGCCAGAGCCCGGCGGGCCGCAGAACAGCAGGTTGTGACCGCCGGCCGCCGCGATCTCCAGGGCCCGCTTGGCGTGCTCCTGGCCCTTGACGTCGCGCAGGTCGCGAAAGCCCGCCCCTTCCTCGACCGGGCCTGGCAAGGGAGCTGACAGGATCTGGCCGCCCCGGAAGTGGTTGATCAGCGCTACCAGCGAGCGGGGCGCCAGGATCCGCGTGCCACCCGCCCAGGCGGCCTCTGGTCCGCAAGCCTCCGGGCAGATCAGGCCAAGGTCCATGGCCCCGGCCGCCATCGCGGCGGGCAGGGCGCCGGCCGTGGCTGCAATCCGTCCGTCCAAGGACAGTTCACCCATCGCCGCCCAGCCGTCCAGCGCGTCGATCGGGATCACGCCCATGGCCGCCATCACCGCGAGCGCGATGGGAAGGTCGTAATGCGAACCTTCCTTGGGCATGTCGGCGGGCGCCAGATTGACGACGATCCGCTTGCCCGGCAGGGCCAAGCCCAGCCCCGCGAAGGCGCCGCGCACGCGCTCGCGGCTCTCGGCCACCGCCTTGTCGCCCAGGCCGACAATGACCATGATCTGCTGGCCGCCGGTCAGCTGCACCTCGACA
>JACMOF010000064.1 GCA_014378155.1 Caulobacter sp.
CGTCGACACGGAACCGCGGCGGGCGCGGCACGTAGTGATGTCTATCGGAGACTTCGACCATGGCAGGACTTCGCGTACGGCCCCCGCTTTGGGCGGCCATCCTTTCGGCCTGCGCGCTGAGCGCTTGCTCTGATCCGGGGCCGGCGGACAGCGCGACCCCCGCGCCTAAGGGGGCGCCCAGCGCCGTCGAGACCCCAGCGGCCCCGACGCCCGTCACGCCCGCCGCCGCGCCGGAGAGCGCCACGGTCGGCGGCGACGGATCGGCGATCCAGCTGTCGGCCCTGTCGGACGCCGACCTGGAGGCCGAGCCCCTGGACGGCGAACTGGCCTGCGGCTTTTACACGGAGACGGGCTCGCCCCTGGTGGTGGCCAAGGGCAATGTCGCCTCGAAGGACGCCGCCCTGGGTCTGGTCAAGGTTGGCGACTCGGTCGAGCGAATCGCCGCCCCCGGCGGCTTCGACGGTATGCTGAAGGGCGCGGTGTTCAACGGCGCCGGCAAAACGATCCGGATCGCCCTGACCGGACCGCCCACCGGCGGCGGCGAATCTCCGCCCCGTCCGGCGACCCTGACCTTCCAGCGGGCCGACGGCGCCAGCCGAGTCTTCACCGGTCGCTGGGCGTGCGGCGCCTAGACCGCCCGGGTCTCGCCCACCAACACCTCCGCCCGGCGCGACACCGCAGACAGCCGGCCCCCCCAGGCCGCGGCCTGGGCGTCGGGATCGTCGTCTCGGCCGGCCGTGGCGGGGCCGTCCCAGACCATGGCGGCCTTGGCGAACGGCAGGGGGATGATGGTGCGGTCCCAGGTGTTGAGCCGGATGCAGGGCTTCATGGCGATGCCGACGAACAGCACCGGCGCGCCGGTCACCCGGGCCAGGGCGACGGCGCCCTTCTGCAGGTCCTCGACCGGACCGCGCGGGCCGTCGGGGGTGATGGCCATGGCCCCGCCGTCGCGCACCCACTTTACCATGTCGCGGAAAGCTTGCTCGCCGCCCTTGTTCTTGGCGGTGTCGGTCTTCTTCAGCGATGAGCCGCGAATCGCGGGCAAGCCCAGCTTGGCGATCACCCGGGCGATAAACTCGCCGTCGCGCGACTGCGAGACCAGCACCCGGATTTCCGGCTTGTCGGGTCCCTGCGGCCAGGCGGTCGGCCCCACTGGCACCCGCGAGTGCCACAGGGCCAGGATCGCGCCGGTGTTCGAGGCCAGGCTGTCGGCCCAGACCTTTTCGGCCAGCGGCCGGTTCTCATGGGTCCAACGCAGGGTGGCGTAGGTCAGCCGCAGATAGCCGACCATCAGATTGGTCATGGCCGTCATGACCCAGCGTGAGCGCAGCGGCCTCAAGCGGAGGCTTCCTCTGCCGGGCCGGGCGGCAGATGGTCCAGGTCCTGGGCCTTGGCCAGGCGCGCATAGAGGCCCTTGTGGCGCACCAGCTCTGCGTGGGCGCCGGTCTCGACCACCCGGCCCCGGTCGATGACATAGATGCGGTCGGCGCCCTTCACCGTCGACAGGCGGTGGGCGATCAGCATGGTGGTGCGGCCAGCCATCAGCCGCTCCAGCGCCGCCTGGACCTGGGCCTCGCTCTCGGTGTCGAGCGCGCTGGTCGCCTCGTCCAGCAGCAGGATCGGGGCGTCCTTCAGGAAGGCGCGGGCGATGGCGATGCGCTGGCGCTGGCCGCCCGACAACCGCGCCCCGGCCCCGCCGACGATCGTGTCGTAGCCCAGCGGCAGTTCCAGGATGAAGTCGTGCGCCGCCGCCTGGCGGGCTGC
>JACMOF010000568.1 GCA_014378155.1 Caulobacter sp.
CCTTCGTGGCCGGTCACAGCCTGGGCGAATACAGCGCCCTGGCCGCCGTCGGCGCGATCACCCTGTCCGACACCGCCCGCCTGCTGAAGCTGCGCGGCCAGGCCATGCAGCGCGCCGTGCCGGTGGGCGAGGGGGCCATGGCCTCCTTGATCGGTCCCAAGACCGACCTGGCCCTGGCGGAAGCCGCCGCGGCGGCCGGCTCTGAAGTCGGCGTCTGCGTCGTGGCCAATGACAACAACAACGGCAATGTGGTGATCTCCGGCGAGAAGGCCGCCGTGGACAAGGCCATTGAGAAGGCCAAGGAACTGGGCGCGCGGGCCATTCCGCTGAACGTCTCGGCGCCGTTCCACTGCCCGTTGATGCGGCCCGCCGCCGACGAGATGGAGGAGGCCCTGGCCAACACCCTGATCGTCGCGCCCCGTGCGCCGCTGGTGGCCAATGTCACCGCCTCGCCGGTCCATGATCCCGATGTCATCCGCCGTCTGCTGGTCGAGCAGATCACGGGCCGGGTACGCTGGCGCGAGAGCATGACCTGGCTAGCGGGCGAGGGCGGCGTCACCCGTTTCGCCGAGGCCGGGGCCGGCAAGGTGTTGTCGGGCATGGCCAAGCGGATCGCTCCGGATGCGCAAGCCGTTCCCCTGAACAGCCCGGCCGACCTCGAAGCCTTCGCAAAGTCGCTCTAGACCAGGAAATCAGATCATGTTCGATCTCACCGGCAAGACCGCCCTTGTCACCGGCGCCACGGGCGGCATCGGCGGCGCCATCGCCAAGGCTCTGCATGAGCAGGGCGCCCATGTCGTTCTGTCTGGCACGCGCGAATCAGCTTTGTCGGAGCTGGCCGCCCAGTTCGGCGAGCGCGTGTCGTTCGTCGCCGCGAATCTGTCGGACGCCGCCGCCGTCGATGGCCTGGTCGCCAAGGCCGAGGTGGCCGCCGGCGCGCCGCTCGACATCCTGATCGCCAACGCCGGGATTACCCGCGACGGCCTCCTGGTGCGGATGAAGGACGAGGACTGGGACACCGTGATCAAGGTGAACCTGGAAGGCTATTTCCGCCTGTCACGCGCCGCCGCCAAGGGCATGATGAAGCGCCGCGCGGGCCGGATCATCGGCATCACCTCGATCGTCGGCGTCACCGGCAATCCCGGCCAGACCAACTACGCCGCCTCCAAGGCCGGCATGATCGGCTTCTCCAAGGCTCTGGCCCAGGAACTGGCCAGCCGAGGCGTCACGGTCAATTGCGTGGCCCCCGGCTTTATCGCCAGCCCGATGACCGACGCCCTCAACGACGCCCAGAAGATGAGCATTCTGTCGACGATCCCGGCCGGTCGTCTGGGCGAGGGGAGCGATATCGCTGCGGCGTGCGTTTATCTCGCCAGTGACCAGGGCGGCTATGTCACGGGTCAGACCTTGCACGTCAACGGCGGCATGGCCATGATCTGAGCAAGTCGTCTTTCCGGGGTTTCACGCCTTTCCGCTTTGAAAGGCCGAGGCCCTGATTTCTAAAGAGTACAGCCGCTAGTCACCCGAAAAAGAACGTGATAGGCGGTGGCCCGACAATTCCCGTGGGGGGCTAGGTTCGCCGAAACCGCCCGCGGAACTGCAAGATTTAAAACGAGGGACTAACAGAATGTCCGACATTCTCGAGCGCGTGCGCAAGATCGTCATCGAGCACCTGGATGCCGACCCGGAAAAGGTCACCGAGAAGGCCAGCTTCATCGACGACTTGGGCGCCGACAGCCTCGACAACGTCGAGCTGGTGATGGCTTTCGAAGAAGAATTCGACATCGAAATTCCGGATGACGCCGCCGAGCACATCCAGACCGTCGGTGACGCCGTGAAGTTCATCACGGAAAAGACCGGCGCCTAAGGCGTCGGGTTCGCAAGGCTCGCGAACACGACTATTAACCGCCGCGTCGCACGGGCTCTTGCCATCGTGCGCGCGGCGGTTTTCGTATGTGGCCGAGATTCGCGAGCCGGGGGGCGCTGGATTTGTCCGAAATCCCCATATGTCCGCGATGCGAAGGTTGGGAGTGATCCATGCGTAGAGTCGTCGTCACCGGGCTTGGCCTTCTGACCCCTCTGGGTCAGGGCGTCGATGTGACCTGGAAGAACATCCTGGCCGGCAAGTCTGGCGCCAACAGGATCTCGGCCTTTGATCCGACCGAATACGCCTGCCAGGTGGCCTGCGAGGTCCCGCGCGTCGATGGCCGCGGCGGCGGCGGCCCGGATGTCGAGGGGGCCTTCAATCCCGACCTGACGATGAGCCCGCGCGATCAGAAGCGCGTCGACGACTTCATTCTGTACGGGATCGCTGCGGCGGACGAGGCCGTGAAGGACTCCGGCTGGGTCCCGGAAACCGACGAGGACAAGTACCGCACCGGCGTGATCATGGGCTCCGGCATTGGCGGCCTGTCGACCATCGCCGACACCGCCCTGGAACTGGAAGCCAAGGGCCCGCGCCGGATCAGCCCGTTCTTCATCTCCTCGGCCCTGATCAACCTGATCTCGGGCCAGGTCTCGATCCGTTATGGCTTCAAGGGTCCCAACCACTCGGTGGTCACGGCCTGCGCCACGGGCGCCCACGCCATCGGCGACGCCTGCCGCCTGATCAAGTATGGCGACGCCGACGTGATGGTGGCTGGCGGCGCGGAAGCGGCCGTCTGCAAGGTCGGCATGGCCGGCTTCATCGCCTGCCGCGCCGTCTCCACCGATTTCAACGACACCCCTGAGAAGGCCTCGCGTCCCTACGACAAGGATCGCGACGGCTTCGTGATGGGTGAGGGCGCTGGCGCCCTGGTGCTGGAAGAGTACGAACATGCCAAGGCGCGGGGCGCCAAGATCTATGCCGAGGTCATCGGCTACGGCCTGTCGGGTGACGCCTATCACATCACCGCTCCGGCCGAGGACGGCGATGGCGGCTTCCGCGCCCTGTCGGCGGCCGTGAAGGACGCGGGCCTGCAGCCCTCGGACATCGACTACATCAACGCCCACGGCACCTCCACCATGGCCGACGGCATCGAGGCCGGCGCGGTCGAGCGGTTCCTGGGCGATCACGCCAAGAACGTGGTGATGTCGTCGACCAAGTCGATGACCGGCCACCTGCTGGGCGCGGCCGGCGCCATCGAGGGAATCTTTTCGATCCTGGCCATCCGCGACCAGATCGCGCCGCCGACCATCAACCTGGATAACCCGAACGTGACGGTCGCGATGAACCTGGCGCCCAACAAGGCCGTGCCGATGAAGATCGAGGTGGCGGTGTCCAACAGCTTCGGCTTTGGCGGCACCAACGCCTCCGTCGTGTTCCGCAAAGTCTCGTGAGCCGCAAGCCCGCACCGCTCCGCAAGGCCCCCGCGCCGCGCAAGGCCCCCAAGAAGACCGGGGCGCGCCGCCGTGAGTCCGCCTCGATCGGCCGCCGCCTGATCGCCATGGGCGTGGGCGGGCTGACCATACTGGGCGTCGTCGCCATGCTGGCCGTGTTGGGTGGCCTGTGGGTCTATCAGGGTCCGGGTCCCGCCGCCAAGTCGGGTGAGGCGACCAATGTCGTCCTGCGGCGCGGCGCCAGCCTGCCAGAGATCGCCTCGACCCTTGAACAGGCGGGCGTGATCCGCTCGTCCTCGCTGTTCCTGACCGCCGCCCAGACCACAGGCGCGGCGCGACGCTTGAAGGCCGGTGAGTACGAATTTCCGACCCACGCCTCGCTGCGCCAGGTGCTGGCCAAGATCCGCGACGGCAAGATCGTCCGCCACCACGTGACCGTCGCTGAGGGCCTGACCTCCGACATGGTGGTCGACATCCTGATGCGCGCCCCGGAGCTGACCGGCACCGTGCCCACCCCGCCGGAGGGCTCGATCCTGCCCGAGACTTACCAAGTCGTGCGCGGCGAGGACCGGGCGGCGGTGCTGCAGCGGATGATGGACGACCGCGACGCCTTGCTCGACAAGCTGTGGGCCGACCGCCAGCCGGGCCTGCCCTTCGCGACCAAGGACCAGGCCGTGACCATGGCCTCGATCGTCGAAAAGGAAACCGGCCTGGCCAGCGAGCGCCCGCACGTGGCGGCGGTGTTCATCAACCGCCTGCGCCAGGGCGTCCGCCTGGGTAGCGACCCGACGATCATCTATGGCCTGACCCGCGGACGGCCGCTGGGCCGGGGCATCCTGCTGTCTGAACTGCAACGCCAGACTCCCTACAACACCTATCTGATCGACGGCCTGCCGCCGACCCCGATCGCCAATCCTGGCAAGGCCGCCCTGGCCGCCGTGCTCAATCCGATGAACAGCGACGACCTCTACTTCGTCGCCGACGGCACGGGCGGGCACGTGTTCGCCTCGACCTATGAGGAACACGAGCGCAATGTCGCCAAATGGCGCCAGGTGGAGCGGTCGAAAGCGGCCGCCACACCCCAGAAGACGCCGCTGAGCGGAGGCTAGGATGGCGCTATCGGGCATGACCGGCTTCGCCCGCGTCGAGGGCGCGCACGGGGCCTGGTCGTGGGCGGTGGAGGCGCGCAGCGTCAACGGCCGCAATCTGGAGACCCGGTTTCGGGGCCCGCCGGGCTTCGAGAGCCTCGACAAGGCCGCCCGCGACGGCGCCCAGGCCCGGTTTCAGCGCGGCCAACTGACCGTGAACCTGCAGGCCAAGCGCGCCGAGACCGCTGGGACCACCCAGGTCAATGTCGAGGTGCTGGAGCGGTATCTGAAGGCCGGCGGTCCCTATGTCGCCACCGGCATGGTCGGCAAGCCGTCACTGGACGGATTGTTGGCGCTGCGCGGGGTCATTGACGCTCGCGAAGAGGAAGACGCCGCCGAGGACCGCGCCATGGTCGAGGCCGCCATGGCCGCATCGATCGGTCAGGCCCTGGACGGCCTGAAGGCTGCGCGGTTGGAGGAGGGCGCCGCCCTGACCCCGATCCTGGCCGGCGCCGTCGATCGCATCGACAACCTCACCAGCCTGGCAGATCAGGAGGGCGCCGGCCAACCGGCGGTGCTCAAGGAGCGCTACGCCCGGCGCCTGACCGACCTGATCGGCGAATCGGCCTCCGAAGAGCGCATCGTCCAGGAAGCCGCAGCCATGGCGATCAAGGCCGACGTCCGCGAGGAGCTCGACCGCCTGGCCAGCCACGTGGTCGCCGCCCGCGCCCTGATGAACGGCGAGGCCGCCGCCGGCCGCCGCCTGGACTTCCTCAGCCAGGAATTCATGCGCGAGGCCAACACCCTGTGCAGCAAGTCGGCGCTGACGGCGCTGACCACGCATGGTCTCGATCTGAAGGCGACGATCGAGCAATTCCGAGAACAGGTCCAGAATGTCGAATAACCCGCACGGACGCACGCGCGGCCTGCTGCTGATGGTCGTGGCCCCCTCGGGGGTCGGCAAGACCTCGCTGACCCGCCGCCTGGTCGCCGACCACAACGACCTTCACCTGTCGATCAGCGCCACCACCCGCGACGCGCGGCCGGGCGAGCACGACGGGCGCGACTATCACTTCGTCACGCAAGGTGCGTTCCAGGTGATGATCCAGGACGACGCCTTTCTCGAATGGGCCGAAGTTTACGGCAACCACTATGGCAGCCCGCGCGGCCCGATCATGGACGCCTTGGAGCGCGGCGAGAGCGTGTTGTTCGACATCGACTTCCAGGGCGCGATGAAGGTCCACGCCCAACTGCCGGACGACTCGGTGCTGATCTATGTGTTGCCGCCATCCCTGGCCGAGATGAGCCGCCGCCTGCACGCCCGCAGCCAGGACAGCGAAGAGGTGATCGCCAAGCGCCTGGCGCGCGCCAAGGACGAGGTCGCCGACTGGCAGCGCTTCGACTATGTGATCCTCAACGAGGACTTCGACCGCGCCTATTCCGACCTCGCCCACATCTACCACGCCGAACGCCAGAAGCGGGTTCGCAACCCGTGGATCGGCGGGCTGGTGGCCGACCTGTTGAAGGAAGAGATTTAGGCGCGCTTGACGAAGCGCGCCGTTGGCAGGATGTTCTCGTCATGGCCGACGGTTCGATCACCCTGACTTTGGACGAAGCGCTGGGCGAGAAGCTTGAGCGGCGCGCGGCGGCTGTCGGCATGAGCCGGCAGGAGTTCGCTCAGCAAGCCCTGGAACGCTCGCTGTTCGGCTATGATGACTACACCTGGATCGGCGATGATCCTCGAGACAGGCCCATAGACGAACCCGAAGTCAATCTTGCGGACTGCAAGCCTTGGGACGAGGTCAAGCGCGACCTCATGGCCAGGCTCGAAGCGCGGCTTGCCGCCAAGGCATGAAGCTGTTGATCGAGCCGCATGCGCAACGCGAGTTTGACAACCACATCGATTGGCTCGCGGAATGTTCGCCATCCGCCATCCGCCGCCCGCCGGGCTGCTCTACAGCTTTTTGACGCGATCGATCGTCTGCTCGATTTTCCGGAAAGCGCACCGGATATCGGTCGCGGACAGCGTGAGGCCGTAATGCGCTTTGGGCGGGACGGCTTTGTGCTCGGCTATCGAATATCTGGCCAAGCCGTCATCATTCAACGAATCTACCACGGGCTGCAGCAGCGCGATTAAATCCGTATCAGCCCGCCATCACCACCCGCGCCAAGGCCTGAAATCCCTCGACCGGGATAGTCTCCGCCCGCGCATCGGAATTGATCCCCGCCTTTTCGCACAGCGCCGCGCCGCCCAGGCCCTTGAGGCTGGAGCGCAGCATCTTGCGGCGTTGGCCGAAGGCGGCGGCAGTGACCTTCTCGAGGGCAGCGACCATGGCCTTGTCCGGCGCGGGCGTCAGCGGGACCAGCCTCACCACGGCCGAGGCCACCTTGGGCGGCGGGGTGAAGGCGCGGGCCGGCAGGTCCATGATGACCTTGGCGGTGCAGACGGTCTGGGAGACCACGGCCAGGCGGCCATAGGCGTCGTCGTCGACCGCGGCGGGGATGGGGTCGGGGACCTCCTTCTGGGACATCAGGGTCATCGACAGCGGGCGAAACGGGCCGGTCAGCCAGTTGATCAGCAGCGGCGTGCCAACATTATAGGGCAGGTTGCTGACCACATGGGCCGAACCGCCGGCGATGACGGCCATGTCGACCTTCAGGGCGTCTCCCTGGACGATCTCCAGCCGGCCGTCGGCGGCGACGGCTAGGTCTTCCAGAAGCGGGATGAAGCGCTTGTCCATTTCCACCGCGATCACCCGCGCGCCGGTTTCCAGCAAGGCGCGCGTCAGGCCGCCCGGACCGGGACCGACCTCGATCACCGTGTCGCCTTCGCCCACCCCGGCCAGGCGGGCGATCTTGCGGGTGATGTTGAGGTCCAGCAGGAAGTGCTGGCCAAAGCTCTTGTTGGCCAACAGGTCATGCTCGGCGAGGACCTCGCGGAGCGGCGGCAGATCGGCGAGGGACATGGTCTTGGGAACTCAGGCGGCGGCGCGGCGGGCGGCGATCTCGGCGGCCAGGCGAATGGCGGCGATCAGGCTGTCGGCCCGGGCCAGGCCCCGACCGGCGATGTCGAAACCCGTACCATGGTCGGGCGAGGTGCGCACGATCGGCAGGCCCAGGGTGATGTTCACGCCGGCCCAGAAGTCGAGCATCTTGACCGGGATCAGGGCCTGGTCGTGATACATGCACAACACCGCGTCGTAGGTCGCGCGGGCCTCGGCGTGGAACAGGCTGTCGGCCGGGGCCGGTCCTCTGACGTCGATGCCCAGTTCGCGCAGCACGCGGACCGCCGGTTCGATGACCGCGGCCTCCTCGCCGCCCAAGGCGCCGCCTTCGCCCGCGTGAGGGTTCAGGGCCGCGACGGCAAGGCGCGGCGCCTGGATACCGAAATCCTTGCGCAAGGCCGCGACGGTGACCACGGCGGCGTTGACGATCAACTCGACGGTCAGCGCGGCGGGCACCGCGGACAAGGGTTTGTGGATGGTCACCAGGGTGGCGCGCAGGTCGCGGGCGGCCAGCATCATGATCGGCCCGTGCGGCGGCTTCTGCTCGCCGACATGGGTCAGCTCGGCGAGGAATTCAGTGTGGCCCGGAAAGGCGAAGCCGGCGTCATAGAGCGGCGCCTTGGCGATCGGCGCGGTCACCAGGCCCGTTACCGCGCCCGACAGGGCCAAGCCGGCGCCGGTCTCGATCCAGCGGATGACCTGGGCGGCATGGGCGCTGGAGGGCTTGCCCGAGACCACGGGCGCCTGGAGCGGAATGTCGAGAACGGGAAGGGCCTGGGCGAACACCCGGACCGCCTCGGCGGGTCCGGTCACCGCACGGACCTTGACCCCGCCGCCGGCCGAGGCCAGCAGTTGAGCATCACCCACCACCATGAACGGCGGTCCATCCTGGCGCAGCGCCGCCCAGGCCTTGGCGATGATTTCCGGGCCGATGCCGGCCGGATCGCCTGCGCTCAGGGCGAGGGCGGCCGTCCTCACCGGGTCTCGATGGTGGCCTGATTGCGCAGGTCGCGCAGATAACGTTTGGAGATCAGCGCAAGCTGCTGACCGCGCAGACGATTTTCGATCTGATCGTGGGTCGGGGCCTGGGCGCCCGACTGGCGCTTGCCGCACACCGCGATCAGGTGCAGGCCGGCGTCGGTGCGGATCGGATCGGACAGTTGGCCAACCTTGAGCGTGGTGGCGGCCTGCTGGAAGGCGGGGGCCAGGTCGGCGATCTCGGCTTCGCCCAGGTCGCCGGCCACGACGCCCTCGACCTTGCCGGCCGTGGCTTCCAGGGTCTGGCAATTGGCGATCTGCGGCTTCAAGGCCATCAGGGTCCGGTTGGCGGCGTCGATCTGGTCCTGGGTGGCGTCCTTGGCCAGCGGAACGGCGATCTGCTTGAGATCGACCAGGGCCGCCTTCGCGCCCGAGCGCTTCTCACGCAGATAAATGATGTAGACGCCATCGCGCACCGGGATCGGGGCCGACATCTGACCGGGACGCAGCTGCCCGAGCGCGGCGCCGACCTCGGGCGGCATCTCGCCCGGGCTGATCCAGCCAGCGTCGCCGCCATTGGCCGCGGTCGGCGAGGCCGAGAACTGGCGGGCCACCGCCGGGAAGGGCGCGCCCTGCTGCATCTGGGTGACCAGTTGCTTGGCGCCGTTCTGCGCCGTCTCCATGCCGCCGACCCGGACGGCGTCGATGAACACTTCACTGACCTGATATTGTGGCTTGCTGGCGGCCTCGGCCTGACGGCGCTCGAAGGCCTTGATCTGGCCGTCGCCGATCCGCAGGCGCGAGCCGTAGCGACCGCTGATCCAGGCCTGCCAGCTGCTGTCAGCGCGGATCTGGGCTTTCCAGGTCTCCACGCCGACGCCCTGAGCCGCCAACTGCTGGGCCAGTTGGGCCCCGGTCATGTTGTTGCCCTTGGCGATGTCCTCGATCTGCTCGTCGACTTCCTTGTCGGTCGATATGATCGTGATCTTCTGCGCCTTCTCGACCCGATGCAGTTCCTGCATCTGGACGTGTTCGTCGATCAGGGAGCGCAAGGCTTCCTGCTCGAGCTGGGGCAGATTCTCCTGGGTCGGCTGCAGGCCCGAGGTCACCATCAGCAGACGCATGCGCTGCATCAGGTCGTAGCTGGAGACGATGTCGTCATTGACGACCGCCGCCACGCTCTCCGACAGCGGATTGACGGGCGGCGCCGGCGCGGCTTGAGGCGCAGGAGCCTGGACTGCGGGCACGGCGTCTTGCGCCAGGGCCGGCAGGCCGAGGCTCGCCACGGTCAAGGCCAGGATGGAAGCGGTGCAGACCGCCAGTTTCGTCACGCTACGCGCAGACCGCATCGGTATTGTCGTTCCTCTAGACGCGTCCAAAGGAAGGCGCGCGTTTTACCGCGCGTCCCCCGACGCGATGACGTTTAATTGGCTTTACCTTGTGTCGCCCAATGTGGCGAGCGTTAGGCGCAGCATGACGGATTCATCCGACTTCAGGCGCAGGCCCGTGGCCGTCTGAGTGTAGCGATCTTCGTTCTGATAGATCACATCGATACGGATGCAATCGTCTTTGTAGTAGACGCCCAGGTCGCGGCGGGTCCAAGACCACTGGCTTTCAGACTCGGGCTGACCAAAAGCGCGTGCGTCCTGATAAGACAGACGGCCCAGGGCGGTCACGCCCCAGTTCTTCCAAACTGTATAGTCAATATTGAAGTCCAGGTTCTCTTGGCGCAGGCCCGAGGTGTCCCTGTTGTCACGCAGATAGCGGAGTGACGTGTAGCCACGCGCCGATGATGCGTCGATGCCGCCCTCGATGCGGTTGAGCTTTCCGGTGTCATTGTCGAAGCGCGCGCGGCTGAAGGCCGTCACGCCCCGGATCGGCGTTATGCTGCCCGCGACGATCCAATCGGAGGCCTTCTGATCGAGCCCGGCGCGGGTAGGCAGCAGGGGATCGACCTTCGTCCGCAGGCTGCGACCGATCAGCAGATTGCCGCTGCGGCCATCGGCGAGATCAACCGTGGCCCGGCCGCCAATGTTCATCCGCTTGCCGCCTTCATAGAGGTCGAAACCCGGCGACTTGTTGACGTCGAACAGGTTGGTCTCGTCGAGCTCGAAGTTGGTGCTGTCCTCGTTGAAATAGATCGGCGCACCCAAGGCGTCGCGAGCAACCACGATGGGAACCCGTGAGCTGTTGGATCCCGCAGCGAACTGAACCAGGGGTTCGAGGACGATGCTGCCGCCGCCTTTCAGGCTGCGGTACAACGGGAGACTCAGATCCAGGCCCGCCACGCCAAGGGCGCGGCGATAGTTGATGCTTGAAATGTCGCCGGCGACAAGCGCCGCGCTCGGCAGAAAGACGTCGCTGACCCGGTAGGCGTCGCCTCGCGCCTGGGCGAACGGCTGGATGCGCACGCCGGGGCCCGTCACAATGCTGGCCCGCCAGTCGCCTTGGAAAGAGCCGCGGATGCTATCTACGCCGTCTTGGCCCTTATAATCATTGCCGGCGGCGATGAAATTATAGGGCGGTTCGCCGAATTGCGACTCCGAGCGGGTCAGGGCCACGCCCGACCCCTGCACCCGCAGGCGCCCGCCCAGGACGTGTGATTCAGGCTCCCAACGCCCCTCGATCAAGGGCCCGATCGTCGGGAAGGCTCCGCTGTTTTCGAACTTGTTGCCCAGACCTGTCGAAGGGTCCAGACCGCCCACGCGGAGGCCCTGCATCGAGATCACCGATGCGGAGAAATAGGACCGCTTGTCCTGGCGCTTCGTATAAAGTTGCGACATCAGGCGATGGTCGTCGCCGGTGAACATGCCGCGCTGCTGGTAGACGTCGTTGACGTCGTAATCGTCGAAGATCAGCGGATCTGACGCCCGTTCGGCCGTGAAACCCCACTTCCACTTTTCGTCGACGTCGAACCGGCCCTTGGCCAGGATGTAGCTTTTGGCGGTCGCTTCGCCGAAGCGGTGGCCGTGATTGTCGAAGTCCTTTTCGTAGGTCCCACCGGCCCGAACCTCGACCGCGCCGGAATAGAAGCGCTTGCGATAATTCAGGTTCACGAAAGGGTTGATTTTCCCATTGATCTGAGGACTTACGATCAGATCCTGAGACGGCGACAGCACCAGGAGATAGGGCTGGGTATACGAAACGCCGCGCCGCTTGGAGACCCCGATCTTGGGCGTCAGAAAGCCCGAGCTACGCTCGGTCTGAGGATCGGGATGCCAGAACACCGGCAGGTACATGAGCGGTGCGCCGAACACCCGGATGGTCGCGCCATGATAATAGACCAGATGGCGGTTCTTATCCTGCACGACCTTGTCGGCCTCTATGCTCCAGGTAGGCTTCGGCTTGGCCGCGCATATCTCGCACGGGGTATAGATCGCCTTGTTGAGCTCGGTGATCTGCTCATTGCGACGAATGGCGGTGTCGGCGGCGATCTTGATGTTCTTGTCCAGGCGAGCCGAGAAGCCTTGGGCGAAGCCGGCCTTCAGTTCCTTGTCCATCGTCATGTCGTCGGCGAACTGGGCCGTGCCGTCGGCATTGATCAGAGTGACGTGGCCGTGGGCGGTCACCACCTCGGACTTGGTGTCGTAGACCACCTCGTCGGCGCGCAGCGTGCGGCCCTGGTAGCGCGCCTCGACGTCGCCCTTGGCGATCATCTTCTGATTGACGTCGTCGCGGATCAGGAGGTCGGACTCCAGATAGTAGCCGCCGTCCCCCAGGCCGTCGTCAACGGCTGGCGACGGCGCGGGCGCGGCGGGAATCGTGGCGAACGGTTGCTGCGCGAACGCCGCGCCGGACAGCACCAGCCATGCGGCGCCAGCCAGCAGGACCGCGCGGCCCTTCTCATTCGCCCCCCAGCGAAGCTCCATCATCAACGACCTCGATCCCGGCGACACAGACTCAACCATCCTCGGTATAGCAAAGCAGGGTCAAACCCGCCAAAAGCGCCACCAAGGGCGGCGTCCAGGCGGCCATGGCGGGCGTCAGCACGTCCGCCTTGCCCAGAGCGCCGCACAACTCGTTAAAGAAGAAGAAACCAAACCCCAAGGTCACGCCAGCGCCGGCCAGGCCCGCGAGACCACCCAGCCGCATCAACCGCAGCGAAAACGCGGCCGCCAGCACCGACATCGCCACGAACAGCAGCGGCGTGGCCAGCACCTGATGCAGGCGAAGGCGCAGCGAGACCGACGAGAAGCCGGCCGCATCGGTGCGCCTGATGGTCTCGGGCAGGCGCCATATGGCGATCGCCTGGGGGTTGTTGAACCGCTCGGAGGCCGAGCGGTCGTCGAGGTTCGACGGCACGGTCTGGCTGTCGGAACGGATAGCCCCCGTACCCGGCGCGGCCTCGCGCACGCCCGTCAGCTGCCAAAAGCCGGGCTCGAGCTTGGCCTCTGCCGCTTCCATGCGCCGCGAGAACTGCAGACTGCCATTGGGCGCGATCTTGTAGATGAAGAACGACACGCCGCGCAGGCGCACGGCGCCGTCTGCGGCTTGGTCGCGGGCCCTGGCGCGTATGACGATCTGGGTCTTGTCGTCGCCCTGACGCAGCCACAGCCCCTTGGGCGCTGACTTCAGGTAGTTTTCCATCATCGCGTTGCGCGAGGTTTCGAATTGCGCGCTCATCGCCGAGGTCAGCGGATTGAGCAGGGTGACGGTCAGCAGGCCCATCACGAAGGCGGCGACGGCGGCGGGCATGATGAACCGCCAGGCCGAGACCCCCGCCGCGCGCATGGCGATCAACTCGCTGCGCCGGTTCAGGCCGACGAAGGCCGACAGCGTGCCGAACAGGAAGATGAACGGCGTCAACACCAGGATCGTCGCCGGGGCCTGCAGAACCGTCAGGAAAAGAAGCTGGACAAAACTGACATCGGCCCGGCTGCCGACGTTCTTGGAGATATCGACGAAGGCGATCAGCATCACCAGCGTGCCGACCACCGCCAGCGCGCCGGCCAGGGCGCCCAGGGTCTTTTTGAGCACATAGCGCTCGATGATCCCGACGCCGATCATCGCGCCCCCAAGGGTGTCATGAGGTCATGATGGCCGATGGCGATATAGCGATTGACCTTTTGGCGGAAAATTTGGGCCAATCCCCACCAGATGGCGCCCAGCGGCACGGCGTATTGCAGCAGATTGAGCCAGACGTCGTTGTCGCAGGCGGCCTTGACGCCAAAGCCCAGGATCTGGACCACGGCCGCCGCAGCGCCGACTGCGGCGATCCGCTTGCCATAGCCCATCCGGCTGAACGGGCCGCCGATCACCGCCGCCAGGGCCATGGACATCATGGCGAGGTTGTAGAGCGGGCTGGCCAGCCGCCAGTGGCCTTCCGACAGCAGCTTCACGCGGTTGTGCTGTTCCCACTCCTGGGTCAGGTCGGGGAAGAACAGCTCGTGCGGATAGCGGTCGCCGATCTTGTAGTGCAGCAGCTCGTCGCTCTGGAACAGCGCGCTGAGGTCAAAGGTGTATTCGTCCCAGGACAGGTATTGCAGCACGCCGGCGCTGGAGAATTCCTGATTGGAGCCCTTGCGCAGGATCAGCACCGGCAAGCCCTTGCGCTGGACGATCACGCCTTCGCGGGCCGTGTAGGTGATCGCGCCGCCGTTGGCCTTTTCCTGGTGGATGAACAGGTTGTGGATGACCTCGTCGCGGTCGATCGTCTGGGCGTAGACAGTCAAGCCGGGACCGGGCTCGGTGAACTCGCCCGGACGGACCAAGGTCGAGGCGAGATCGGACTTGATGTCGAAGAAGGTCTCGCGAATCGCCCGTGAGCTCCAGGGCGCGACCCA
>JACMOF010000569.1 GCA_014378155.1 Caulobacter sp.
ACGCCGTAGCCGCCCCGTCGGGTCTTGCCCCGCTCCGGAAGCCGCCGGATGTTGCCCCAGTTGTCATCGGAGAACAGCAGGGTCACGTCGTCTGGCGCGCGCATGCCGGCGTCGTAATAGTCCTGCACCTCCTTGTAGAGGGCCCAGACCTGCGGCGTCTGCGACGGGTCCTTGCGGGTCACCTCGCCGATGATCTTGCGCTGGTCGGCGACGATGGTCTCCAACAGCTTGGTGGCCGTGCCCGCGCTCATCGGCTCGTCGCCGTCGCCGCGCATGCCGACCGTGATCAGGCTCTCGTTGGCGCCCAGTCGCGTGACGCCCGCGCGCCAGAAGTCCTGTAGGCTCTTGGGGTTCTTGGCATAGTCCCAAGGCCCCTGGCCGTAGCGCTCCCACTCGACGTGGGCGCGGCCCATGGGCTCGTGGTGCGACGTGCCCAGCACGACGCCGTATTCGTCGGCCAGCGGCGCGCTCAGCGGGTCGTCGTCATAGATCGCCTTGCCCCACATGGCGGGCCACAGGAAGTTGCCCTTCATCCGCAGGGTCAGCTCATAGACCTTGGCGTAGAAGTCATGGTTGACCCCGCCGAAAGTCGCCTTGGCCCAGCCCATCAGCGCGGGGTCCTCATCGTTGAGGAAGAGGCCGCGGTACTTTACACCCGGCTTCTGTACGCGGCGATCGGACGCGACGGCGACCTCCGCCTTGACGGGGACCGGCACGTCGGCCCACCAGGCCCAGGGCGACACGCCCGCCCTCTCGATCAGGTCATAGGCCCCAAAGATCGTGCCGCGCTTGTCGGCGCCGGCGATGACCAGGGCGCGAGCGATACCAGGGCGCGGGTTCTCGACCACCTGCTGGACGAAAGCCTCCCACTGGCCGGTGACGCCGGTTACGTCGAGCTTGCCCGAAGCAATCAGGGCGTCGATGGCCGGGCTCCTGCCAATGGTGCCAATGATCACCAGCGGCGCGTCCTTGGCGGGCTGGGCGTCGGCTGACAGCTTGCCGAGGTCGGAGCGGACGTCGTTCACCGCGCGCAGCACGCCGGGCCAGTCGGTGACGTCGGTCTCGATCCGGGCCGAGCGGCGGGCGGCGACCAGGGGGAAGGTGGCGGGGCTTGCGGCGGCAGGCGCGGCGGCGTGGACGGGCGTGGCGAGCGCCACGCCGGTCGCCAGGGCGGCGGCCAGGGTCAGAGCGGTGATGGCGGTGCGGATCATGCCGACCTCCCTTTTTATGCCGGCAGAGCTGCGCGCGGGATGGGGACAGGCCCATGTGCCTGTCCCCAATCGTATGGAGCGGACTCGTTTAAGCCGTGACCGTCAGCGTCGCCGGCTTCAACTGGACCGAGTTCGGGCCCGACAGCAGCGTGAACTTCCCCGGCTCGACCACCCGCTTCATCTCCAGGTTCCACAGCGACAGGTCCATCGGCGAGACCTCGAAGGTCACCGTCGTCTTGGCGCCGGGGGCCAGAGTCACCCGCTTGAAGTGCTTGAGCTCCAGCACCGGGCGGGTCACAGAAGCGGCCTCGTCGTGGATGTAGAGCTGCACGACTTCATCACCAGCGACCTTGCCGGTATTGGTGACATCGACCTCGACCTTGACGCTCTGGCCGGGACCGATCGCGGCCTGGGCCGGGCGCGGGGCCGAAATGTCGAAGGTGGTGTACGAGAGCCCGAAGCCGAACGGATACAGCGGCGTCGTCTCGTCGAACAGATAGCCGCGCCGGGCCGTGGGCTTGCGGTTGTAGAAGATCGGCAGTTGGCCCACGTCGCGGGCGATGCTGACCGGTAGCTTGCCGCCTGGATTGGCGCGGCCAAACAGAATGTCGGCGGCGGCGTTGCCGGTCTCCTGGCCCAGGTACCAACCCTCGACCAGGGCGTCGGCGCGCTGGGCCAGCAGGTTGACCGACAGCGGACGGCCGTTCAGCAGGAACACCACGGTCGGCTTGCCCAAATCGAAGATCGCCTTGGCCAGGTCGTTCTGCTGGCCGACCAGGTCGAGGCTGTCGCGGTCGCCCAGGTGGTTGTCGGCCCAGGCTTCGCGGCTGGTCTGCTCGTTGTCGCCCAGCACCATGACGATGACGTCGGCCCTTTTCGCCACCTCGACCGCCTCGGCGATGAGTCGCGCGTTGATGGCCGGGTCGGCCAGCTTCACCTCGTCCTGAGCCCAGATGCGGGCCTCGGTCAGGCGCACGGCCTCGGCATAGTCGAGCGTAAAGCCGCTCTTCTTGGCCTCGGCCTGCAGGCCTTCATAGATCGACACCACATGGCGCGGGGTGTCGCTGTAGCCGCCGATCGGGGTGTCCTTGGCGTGCGTGCCCAGCAGGGCCAGGCGCTTGAACTTGGTCGGGTCGAGCGGCAGCAGACCCTTGTCGTTCTTCAACAGCACGACGGCCTTGCGGGCGGTCTCACGGGCCAGGGCGATGGCGTCGGGCGTCGCGGTCTTGGCGTCGGCGGTCTTCTCGTCTGCATAGGGGTTCTCGAAGAGGCCGCCCTCGAACTTGATCGCGAGCACCCGCGCCACCGCCTCATCGACCGATGACTGCGGCACGCGGCCCGACTTCACCAACTCGGGCAGCAGGACATAGGCCTCGCCATCGGGGAGCTCGACATCGACGGTGGCGTTCATCGCCATCACGGCGGTGTCGGCCAGGCTGTCGGTCAGCTTGTGACGGGCGATCAGCTCCTTGATGGCGAAATAGTCGCTCATCGTCACGCCCTTGAAGCCCCACTCCTGGCGCAGAACATCATGCAGCAGCCAGCGATTGACATGCGAGGGAACCCCGTCGATCTCGTTGTACGACGGCATGACCGAACGGACCGGCAGCTCCTTCACCGCCCGTTCGAACGGCGGGAAGAAGTTCTCGCGCAGGGTGCGCTCGGCGATCTGGGCGGGGCCGACATTGGTGCCATTCTCGGGCTGGCCGTGGCCGGTCATGTGCTTGAGGGTGACGAACACCTTGTCCGGCGCCAGCGGCAGGGTCCGGCCCTGGAATCCGCGGATCGCCGCCAGGCCGATCTCGGCGCACAGGTGCGGATCCTCGCCATAGGTCTCCTCGATGCGGCCCCAACGCGGGTCGCGCGCCACGTCGACCACCGGAGCCAGGGCGATGTTGGAGCCCCGGGCGCGCATCTCGCGAGCAGCCACGGCGAAGCACTTCTCGACGGTTTCGGGGTCAAAGGTCGAGGCCAGGGCGATGGCTTGCGGGAAGCTCGTGGCGTCGCGGGCTACATAGCCGTGCAGGGCCTCGTCGTGCATCAGCATCGGGATGCCCAGGCGCGTCTGCTCCATCGACCACTTCTGGGCGGCGTTGGTGTAGTGCGCGGTTTCCTTGGCGTTGCGGCCGACCGAGCCGTCATCAGCGCCGGCGGCGGCGTCGACCACCGTGGCGGGCTTCAGTCCCTTGCGGTCGGTAGGGCGCGAGATTTGCCCCAGGCCGTTGGGGAAGTTCTTGCTGGCCTCTGCGGGCGAGAAATCGCCTTCGGGCGTCTGGATCCTGGCCTTGGTGAGCCAGATGCCGATCAGCTGGGCCGCCTTCTCTTCCAGCGTCATCCTCGACAGCAGGTCGCGAACGCGCAGTTCGATCGGCTGGGCGGCATCCTTGTAGAGCGGCTTGCCACCCTTGGCGGGGACGGCCGCGCGCACGGCGGGCGCCGAGGCGGCGGCCAGGGCGGCAAGGCTGACCCCAAGGGTGCGGCGCGTGAAGGTCTGGCTCATGGTCTTGGTTTCCCCGCTTTGATCGGACCGTGATCGGTCTCTCATCCGGCGCGAACGCCTTGGCTGGTTGGCAGTATGGAAGGGCGGACACGCCCGCTCAAGTCATCGGATGTTACCGGTCTCATAAATTGACGGATGATGCCAGACCCATTGGTCAGACATCTTCGTTTGCAGAGATCAGTGGTCGAACAACGACAGCGGAATTGCGTCCGCCATGGCCTTGTAGCCGGCCATCGAGGGGTGCAAGCCATCGTTGTCATAGGCCGCGTTGAGGCGCTCCGGCTTAACCGGGTCACGCATCAGCAGGTCGAAGTCGATGACGGCGTCGAAATGGCCAGGCGCGCGGATCCAGGCGTTGATCGCCTGGCGGTCGGCCTCGTTGACCGCCGTGGGATGGTAGTAGGCCGAACCGGCATAGGGCAGGATGGTCGCCCCGATAGCCTTGATCCCGCGCGCGCCGGCCCGCTCGATCATCTGGCCATAGGCGCCGGTCATGTCGCGCACCAAGGCGGCGTGGGCCTCCGGGGTCGCCGGCGCGTCGCGGGTCAGCACGCCCAGGTCGTTCACCCCTTCCAGCACGATCAGATAGGCGACCCCCGTCTGCGAGAGCACGTCGCGTTCGAAGCGGGCCAGGGCGTTGGGCCCCGAACCGTCCCGCAACACGCGGTTGCCTCCGATCCCCTGGTTGAGAACGCTCAGATGGCGGGTCTTGGCTGATGCCTGCAGTCGGGCGGCGAGATGATCGGGCCAGCGCAGGTTGCTGTTGGGCGCCACGCCGTAGCCGTCGGTGATCGAGTCGCCCAGGACCACGACCGCGCCGCGCGTCTGACCGACCACATCGACGCCCGACAGCGCGAACCAGTGATCGACGGTCTTGGCTCCCGGCAGGTCGGCGTCCGCCACATGCTGACCGGCCAGCACATAGGACGTCGCTCGCGATCCGGGATGGCTGGTCTGCCGCTCCGGCGAGGCTGGCAGGTAGACGGTGATCGCCAAGTCCGACAGGGGTGCGACCGACAGGTCGATCGGGTCGGAAAGATACTCCGCGCCCGCCGGCACCACGACTTCGGTCTGACCAGAGAAGGTCGCGGCATGGTCGGTCGCGACATCGATTCGCGGGCTGCTCACCGAGAGGGGCTTGGCGACATGCACAGAGGCGAACCGAAGAGGCGCCGTGCCGTGGACGTTGGACAACCTGACGCGAACCTGCCGCCCTCCCCCCGTCAAACGAACGATTTGCCGGAGGGTCGCGTCGGCGAGGTCTTGCGGCGCCAGCGCGTTCTGTGGCTCCGGAACCTGCTGCGAGGCCGCCCACGACCCCACCCAGTGAGTTTTCGTACTGGGCGGTTGGGCGCCGGCCGCGAACGGACTGACGATGAGCAAGGCAGCCGCGAGCGCGCCAAGTGTCCGACGAGTCTGGATCATGCTTCTCTCCCGCACCGTCATTTTTTCGACGGTAGCGGTACCAGTACTAGGCGACCGCGACGCAGGTTGGAAGTTGGAATGCGTGCAACGTCGACGGAGCCAGGCGTTCATCGACCGGACGCATTTCGTCGCCACGGCCGATTCCGACCGCACGACAGTGATAACCAATCCCTCCACTTTGGCCTTACCAAGTTTCCGGCGAATTGTGAAAAGTGGTAATACCATTTCGTTGACATACGCGGCGACTGGTCGGATAAGTTCGTCAACGGCGCCAAACACAGACGCGCCTCTGGGGAGGCTAAAGATGACATCCAATTTCAATATGCTCGTCCTTCGCGCGACGCTGCTGGCCTCATGCGCCGCCGTCGCCCTGGGTTCGACCGCCCAGGCGCAACAGACGCCCGCCGCGACGCCCGAGGCCGCCGCTCCGGTCGACACCGTTGACGCCCTCGTGGTAACCGGTTTCCGCGCGGCCTACGCCAACGCCATCGCCACCAAGCGCGACACGCTGCAAATCTCGGACGGCATCTCGTCGGACGGACTGGGGCGCTTCCCCGACCTCAATGTCGGCGAAGCCATCCAGCGCATCCCGGGCATCCAGATCAACCGCGAGGCCGACAGCCGCAACGCCACGATCAGCCTGCGCGGCCTGCCCGGAACCTTCGCGCGCACCACCCTGAACGGCGGCGCCTTCGCCGACCCGGTCCTGAACGGCTCAACCCCGCTGGGCGCCTTCAACTCCGACATCTTCACCGCCATCAATGTCATCAAGTCGCCCATGGCATCGGACCTGGCCGGCGGCCTGTCGGGCAATATCGACCTGCGCATCGCCCCTGCCCTGGGCCGCAAGGACGGCGGCTTCGCCAAGCTTTCCTACGAGTACAACGACCTGGGCAACCTGGGCAGCCCGCTGGCTTCGCTGGGCTACAACAAGCACCTGACCGACGACTTCGCGGTATTCGGCGTGGTCGCCTGGAAGGACGAAAAGTTCCGCCGCGACTCGATCACCGTCAATTCGTGGGGTAACCGGCTGGGCTCGATCCAGTTGGGTGGCCAACAGGCCGTGGTCAACAACACCGGCGCCTATGTCGCCGGCCAGAACGCCGCCTATGACGCTCTCCAGGCGTCGCTGCCCGCCAGCTACACCTCGCAGTTCCCGAACGGCCTGGCCCCCGTCTACTATCCCAGCCAGACCCGCCAGCTCGTCAAGTTCAACCGCGGCACGACCCTGTCGGCCGCCACGGGCTTCGAGTGGCGCATCAATGAAGATTGGAAGTTCGGCGCCAACGGCTTCATCACCCGGCGCAAGCTGAGCCAGGCCACCAATAACCTGCTCTATATCGACGCCGGCGCGGGCCAGGGCACCAATACCGGCCTGACGGCGACCTCGGCGGTCGCCAGGATCAGCAATCTCGGCGCCCCCTACATCGTGCAGACGCCGAACGGTCCACGCGCCTATGTCAACTCGTTCTCGGCCGCCAACATCAACACCTTCGACTCCATCCGCTCGGAGCCGGCCCTGAACCAGACCTGGGCCATCAACCCGACCGTCGAGTTCAAGAACGACGAATGGCGCGCCACCGCCAATTTGACGGTCTCGCGCGCCAAGGCCCAAGCCAAGCAGATCGAGTTCGACATCGTCCAGAACCCCTACCGCAACCTCGGCGCGGGCGGGCTGAACGGCATCACCACGTCGGTCGCCCTGGGTGGCGCCGACCTGGCCAACTACATGGCCACCCTGGCCACCCCGCACGCCACACACCTGGCGACGACACCCTACAACATTCCGGCGCTCGCCAGCGCCGCCACCCAGGCCGGCGCCCAGATGCCCGGCGCGGCGGCGAACACGCCCGCCGACCGCTTCGGCATCACCGGCACAAACGGCCGGGCCAAGAACGACCTGGATTCGGCCCAACTCGACCTGGAGCGCACTTTCGAGGATGGCCGCTTCCTGACCGGCTTACAGTTTGGCGGCCGCGCCGAGAGCCTGAAGTTCACCTCGTCGGGTTCGCGCAACACTTCGCTGGGCGCCCAGACCCAGAACATCACGCCGGCCATGGCCTCGCAGCTGAGCTACGCCAACGATTTCTTCGGCGGCCAGGCTTCGGGGGCGACGTCCAACTGGATGGGCGTGGACGTCAAGCAGATGCTGTCGATCCTGACCCCGGTGAACACCGCGCCCCGCAACACCACCACCAATCCCACCGGCTTGCCCGGCCAGTTCGCCTTCGGCGCGCCTGGCGTGTTCCTGACGCCCTATGGCTTCGTGAACAACTACTGGGACGGCAACTACTGGAACAACAACTTCACCAATGAGAACGACGTCTACTCGGCCTATGCAACAGCCAAGTTCAAGACCGAAATGTTCAGCATTCCGGTGCACGGCGCCCTGGGCGTTCGCTATGAATATACCGACAACAAGATTGTCGCGCTGAACTGCACCAACTGCGCCGCCGCCCAGTCGGTCGCGCCCGGTCCGATCAACCACGGACAGACCACCAAGACGACGACACGCAACTATGACTATTGGCTGCCGTCGCTGATCCTGGCGGCGGACCTGCGCGACGACCTGATCCTGCGTTTCGCGGCCTATTCGACCTATGTGCGCCCGCAGCCACGCGACATCGTGCCGACCACCTATGTCCAGAGCCCGGTCGACCTGACTCCGCCGGTCGATCCGGTCTACACGGTGACCATCGGCGCGACGAGCCTGAAGCCCTACACTTCCGACTCTGTGGACCTGTCCCTGGAGTGGTACAACCGGCCAGGCGGCCTGATCTCGCTGGCGACCTACCGCAAGAAGATTGACGGCTATATCGGCCCGATCACCGATCCGGCGCTGCTTTGCCCCGCCTCGGGCCAGATCCCAGGCCTGGACGTCAATCTGGGTACGCTGACGATCGACAACTCGGGCGGCACGCCAGTCTGCAGGAGCTCTAACACCTTCACGGGCGCAGGCGGGACGGTCAGGCAAGCCCAGGTCAATATAAGCGGCCAGACCAACCAGAACGCGATGACGGTCACCGGCGTCGAGTTCAATATCCAGCAGAACTTCGATTTCCTGCCCGGCTTCTGGAAGGATTTCGGCGGCGCGTTCAACTACTCCTACACGTCGATCGACGGGAAGGACCAGGCGGGCAAGGCGATCACCCTGCCCAGCGTTTCGAAGAACAATCTCAATCTCATCGGCTATTACGAAGGGCCAAAGTTCGGCGCCCGCCTGGTCTATAACTGGCGCGACAAATACGATCTGGCCGCCGGCAATTCGTTCGTCGGCGACGCCCGCACCGTCAAGGCGCGCAGCCAGCTTGACGCCTCGGCCTCGTACAAGTTCACCGACGACCTGACGCTGTCGGTCGACGCTTTCAACCTGACGGACGCAACCCGTTCGGAATACGAGAGCGATCCGATGCTGCCGCGCCGGATCGACTATGACGGCCGCACCTACCAGATGACCCTGCGGGCCACCTTTTAGTCTGTAGTTCCCCTGTGAGGCCGGGCTCCGCGCCCGGCCTCATGTCTTTGTCCAAAGAGACGCGTGACATGAAGACGTTGCTGATGGGCGCGGCCTGCGCCCTGGCGCTACTGGCCTCGCCGGCCCTGGCGGCCGACTACGCCCTGCTGGGTCCGGCCTACGCCAAGGGCGGCGCCGCAGCCCCCGCAGCAGCGGACGTCCTGAGCAAGGCCAAGGCCGCCCTGACCCGTCCGCCCGGCGCGATCCCTCTGCTGCATACCGAGGGCACCCTGCCCGGCAAGGGCATTCGCGAGATCAGCGTGACGGCCAAGGAGGACCAGCCGATCGTGCTGAACCTGGCTTTGGCCTGGCGGCTGACGGGCGACCGGGCCTATCTCGACCAGGCTGGCCGCTATCTGGAGAACTGGGCCGACGTCTATCAGATGTCTTTCAACCCGATCGACGAGACCGGCTTCGACGCCCTGATCATGGCCTATGACCTGACCGAGGCCGACCTGGCCACGATGACCCGCGCCAAGCTCGATGGGTTCTGGCGGCGCATGGCTGTCGGCTATCTCGACGCCATGG
Organism: Caulobacter sp.; assembly: GCA_014378155.1. GTDB lineage: Bacteria > Pseudomonadota > Alphaproteobacteria > Caulobacterales > Caulobacteraceae > Caulobacter. The sequence continues at coordinate 9,179 of JACMOF010000569.1, forward strand.
ATGGCAAGCCGCGCAATTTCGACACCAACTGGCAGAGCCACCGCATCAAGCTGGCCACGATGGCGGCTTTCCAGGTCGCCGACGCCAAGCTGATCGACCGGGCCCGGGCGGCTTTTCGCGCCCAAGTCACGACCAACCTGCTGGCCGACGGCACAGTGCACGACTTCCACGAGCGCGACGCCATCCACTACGTCACCTACGACCTGGACCCACTGATGATGGCGACGCTGTCGGCTCGCGCCCATGGCGAGGACTGGTTCACCTGGCGCAACGCCGCCGGCGCCAACCTGCCCGGCGCGCTCGACTGGCTGGCGCCCTACGCCAAGGGCGAAAAGATCCATATCGAGTTCGCCAACTCGAAGGTCCAGTTCGACCGCGACCGCGCGGGCGCGGGTCAAAAGGAATATGCGCCGCACCCGTGGGATCCCGTCAATGCGGTCGGCACCTATGCCTTGGCCAGCCTGATGGACCCGCGCTATGCCCCGCTACGCGACGATCTGGTCAAGCGCACGCATCGCCAGCCAGCGGCGTGGATCCTGCTCCAGGACCAATCCCGCTGAAACCTTAGGCCACGGCGCGCGACAGCTCTTCAAGGACATCGCCCGCGCTCCTGGCCTGGGCGGCGACCTCGCCGATGACGATCAGCACCGGACCGCCGCGCGTCTCGCCCAGCGCCGCCGCCAATGTGCCCAGCGTACAAGGATAGAGCCGCGCCTCGACGCCGCCCGCCTGCTCCACGGCCACCGCCGGAGTGTCTGGCGAGCAGCCGGCGGCGATCATCCGTTCACTCAGCGCGCCCGCGACCTCGCCGCCCATATAGATGGCCATCGTGGCTTCCGGATCGGACGCGGCGCTCCAATCGCCGGCCAAGGCGCCGGCCTCCAGTCGCGCCGTCGTGAACACCACCCGTCGCGCCTCGCCGCGATGGGTCAGGGGGAAGCCAAACTGAGCGGCGGCGGCGCAGGCGGCGGTGACCCCCGGCACGACCTCGACCGGGACGCCGTGGCCCTGGAGGAACGCTGACTCCTCGCCCACCCGGCCGAAGATCGACGGATCGCCGCCCTTGAGCCGCACCACCCGCAGGCCCTTGCGGGCCAGGCGCAGCATCAGCCGGTTGATCTCGTCCTGGTGCATGCTGAGCCTGCCGGCCCGCTTGCCGGTCTGGATGCGCACGCAGCCGGGCGGGGCCAGGGCGATCGCGTCATCCGAGATCAAGGCGTCGTAGAGTAGGGCCTGGGCGCTCTCGACGGCGCGAACGGCGCGGACGGTCATCAGGTCCACGGGGCCCGGGCCAGCGCCGACCAGCAGGACACGGCCGGCTTGAGCATCATGCGACATGGAGGGTCTCCTTGACGGGCGGGATGACGACCGACGCGGCGATCATGCGGGCGATCTCGGGGCGGCAGGAGCCGCAGTTGGTCCCTGCCCCGGTCGCGACGCCGACCGCGTCAGGACTGATGGCCCCCGCGACGATCGCGGCCTGAACGGCCCTGGCGCCGATCTTCAGGCAGGCGCAGACCATCGGTCCCTTGTCGATCGGCGCGCCGGGCGGACGGCCAAACAACAGCGCCGAGCGGGCTTCAGGACTGAGCACCGGTTCAGCGAACAGCTCGGCCAACCAGTCCCGCGCCGGCAGACGGCCGGCCAGGGTGACATACAGCACAGCGACCAGCCGCCCATCCTCGACCCAGGCGTCGCGCCGGGCGCCGGTGGCGGCGTCTTCGTAGGTCACGAGTTCGCCGGTCAGGCCTTTGACAAGCGCCTTGCGCAGGGCGGCGCGCTCGGCCTCATCGCCCCGACCGGCGAACTCGTGTTGCTGGCAGGCGTCCTGCGGGATGCGCCGCCAGACGAGGTCCAACCCCGTGGGGGATGCGAGGCTGGACCGCGTGAGAAAAAAGCCCTTCCAGGTCTCGCGATAGGCGCGGATCCGGGCGGGGGTGTGCTTGAACTCCGGCTGTCCCGAGGTCGGGTCGAGATTGGCCGCCACCAGCGGATTGGCGCGGCCGGACGGCGCGAAGGCGTTGGTCCAATGCATCGGCATGAACAGGCTGCCCGGCCGTTGACGGTCGGTGAGCTTGGCAAGGGCCACGGCTTCGCCGCGTACGGTGATGATCCGGGTCAGGGCGCCGTCCTTGAGGCCCGCGGCCTCGGCGTCTGCCGGATGGACCTCGACGAACGGTTCGGGCGCGTGACGGCACAGGTCGGGAGCCAAGCCGGTGCGGGTCATGGTGTGCCACTGGTCGCGGATGCGGCCGGTGTTCAGCGAGAGCGGGAAGGCCGCGTCGACGGCGTCCGCTGGGCCGCGCGGCCGGGTCGGGACCATGCGGGCTCGGCCGTCTGGCGTCTGGAACCGGCCGTCGATGAACAGCCGCGCCGTGCCCTGGCCGTCCGCCGTCACGGGCCACTGCAGGGGCGACAGCGCCGCATAGGCCTCCGGCGTCAGGGCGGCCAGGCCTGCCAGGTTCAAGACCCGCCCCTCGTTCTCGTAGGCCGTCATCCGCGCCCACTCGCGAAAGACACTGGCCTGAGACGGCCATCCGAAGCCATCGAAGCTCATGGCGCGTCCGACGTCGGCGACGATCCGCCAGTCGGCGCGGGCCTGGCCAGGCGCCGGGAACAGCGCCCGCTGCCGCGAGATCCGGCGCTCGGAATTGGTCACCGTCCCGTCCTTCTCGCCCCAGGCCAGGGCCGGCAGCTTGACGTCGGCGAAGGCCGTGGTGTCGGTGTCTACGCAGTCCGACACCACCACGAACGGGCAGCGCTCCAGCGCCTCGCGCACCCGGGTGGCGTCGGGCATCGAGACGGCCGGGTTGGTGGCCATCACCCAGATCGCCTTTATCTTGCCCGCATGGACCGCCTCGAACATGTCGACGGCCTTCAGGCCCGGGGCGCGGGCGGTGTCGGGCGCCCCCCAGAAGCGGGCGACGCGGTCGCGGTCGGCGGGGGCGAAGTCCATGTGGCCGGCCAGGGTGTTGGCCTTGCCGCCGGTCTCGCGCCCGCCCATGGCGTTGGGCTGGCCGGTGATCGAGAACGGGCAGGCCCCTGGCTTGCCGATCCGCCCCGTCGCCAGGTGGACATTGAGGATCGCCAGCCCCTTGGCCGTGCCCTGGGCCGACTGATTGGCGCCCATGGAAAACAGGCTGACCGTGCGCTCATGGGCCGCGAACAGCTCGTAGAAAGTCAGCAGGTCTTCCACCGGCACGCCGCAGTCGGCGGCCACGGCGGCGGGCGACTGATCCAGCTCGGCCAGGGCCGTCTCGACATCCGCGAAGCCATTGACATGAGCGGCGATGTAATCGCGGTCGATGGCTCCCCGCCGGATCAGGTCGGCCAGCAGACCGTTCCACAGTCGCACGTCGCTTTGCGGGGCGATGGCCAGGTGAAGGTCGGCGCCTTCGGCCGTGTCGGTCCGGCGCGGGTCGATGACCACGTGCTTCTGGCCTCGCGCCTTGGCCGCCTCCATGCGTCGAAACAGCACCGGATGGGTCCAGGCGGCGTTGTGGCCGCTGAACACCACCAGGTCCGCCAGGTCCAGATCCTCATAGCAGCCCGGCACCAGGTCGGCGCCGAACGCCTGCTTGTGGGCCGCCACCGCCGAGGCCATGCAGAGCCGGCTGTTGGTGTCGATATTGCCCGAGCCGATGAAGCCCTTCATCAGCTTGTTGGCGACATAATAGTCCTCGGTCAGCAATTGGCCCGAGACATAGAAGGCCACGCTGTCGGGCCCGTGCTTGGCGATGGTGTCCTTGAAGCGCTTGGCGACCAGGGCCGTGGCGTCGCTCCAGGACGCGACTTTGCCGCCAATGGTCGGCTCAAGGAGCCGGCCCTGCAGCCCCACCGTCGCGCCCAGCGCCGCGCCCTTGGAACAGAGGCGGCCGAGATTGGCGGGATGAGCGGCGTCGCCGGTCACGGACAAGGCTCGGCTCTCACCGACAGCGCCGCTCACGCCGCAACCGACCCCGCAATAGGGGCAGGCGGTCTTGATCGTGCGCGCGCCGCCGCCGTCTGCCATCAGGCCCCCCGTATCGCCGGCGCCGTCGCCAGACTGAGCATCAGACGGCCGTCGCGCACTTCCAATGGCACCACCGGCGTGCAGCCCTTGCCCTTGTCGGCGCCCATGGGCTCGCCCGAGGCCAGGTCAATCGACCAATTGTGCAGCGGGCAGGCCACGGCGCGGCCGTGGACGATGCCCTGGCTCAGCGGCCCGCCCTTGTGCGGACAGGCGTCCATCAGGGCGAACACCTCGCCATCACCGGTTCGGAAAATGGCGATGTCGCCGCAGGGGCTGGTGACGCGACGGGCCCCGCGACGCGGAATGTCCGTCACCGCGCCGACATCGATCCAGACCGGAGATTTCAGGGGCGCGTTCATGCGGGGGCGAACTCCATCCGGCGGCTCATGGGCGTGAACTCCTCGTTGTGGCGGCCGGCCACGCGTTCGGCCCAGGGGTCCATGCGGGCGAAGCGCTGCGAGAACACGAAGCGGTCGTAGAGCGCCTTGCGGGTTTCGGGATCCGTGACCTTGGCCTGAATGGTCTCCAGGCCAACCCGAGCCATCCACTTGTAGACCCGCTCCAGGTACCAGCCCTCTTCGCGGTACAGCTGCATGGCTGCGGCGATCACCCAGACTGTCTCGTCCTCCGAGGCGACGTGGGTCAGCACCTTGGTGCCCTGGATGTGCAGGCCGGCCGCGCCGCCGATGTGGATTTCGAAGCCGCTATCCACGCAGACCACGCCGAAGTCCTTGCAGGTGGCCTCGGCGCAATTTCGGGGACAGCCCGACACCGCCAGCTTGACCTTGGCCGGGGCCCACGAGCCCCACAGGAACTTCTCCAGCCTTATGCCCAGGCCGGTGGAGTCCTGGGTGCCGAACCGGCACCAGTCGCTGCCGACGCAGGTCTTCACCGTGCGCAGGCCCTTGGCATAGGCGTGGCCGCTGACCATGCCGGCGGCGTTGAGGTCGGCCCAGACGGCCGGCAGGTCGTCCTTCTTGACGCCCAGCAGGTCGATCCGTTGGCCGCCGGTGACCTTGACCGCCGGGATCGCGAACTTGTCGGCGACATCGGCGATGGCCCGCAGTTCGTCGGGCGTGGTCATGCCGCCCCACATCCGGGGAACGACCGAATAGGTGCCGTCCTTCTGGATGTTGGCGTGGACCCGTTCGTTGATGTAGCGCGACTGCTTGTCGTCGCGATATTCCGACGGCCAGGCGCAGAGCAGGTAGTAGTTGAGGGCCGGTCGGCACGAGGCGCAGCCGTCGGGCGTGGTCCACTCCATGGCCTGCATCACGGCTGGCATCGACTTCAGGTCGTACTCGACGATGGCAGTGCGGACGTCCGAGTGCGGCTTGTGGGTGCATTTGCACATCGGCTTGGGGCCGGTCTGTTCCTTGAAACCGTCGCCCAGGGTCAGTTTCAGCACCTGCTCGACCAGCGGGGTGCAAGAGCCGCACGAGGCCGAGGCCTTGGTCACCGCCTTCACGTCATCCAGGGTCGTCAATCCCTGGAGGGTGATGGCCGCGACGATCGAACCCTTGCAGACACCGTTGCAGCCGCAGATTTCCTGCGTATCGGGCATGGCCGCAACGGCCGCATTAGGGTCCAGGCCGGACAGCCCTTCCGTGATGGCCTGGCCGAAGATCAGGGTCTCGCGGATGTCCGTGACCGACGTTCCGGCCCGCATCAGGTCGAAGTACCAATTGCCGTCGATGGCGTCGCCGAACAGAACTGAACCGACGAGCTTGCCGTTCTCGATGACGACGCGCTTGTAGACACCGCGTCCTGCGTCGCGGAACACGATGTCCTCGCAGCCTTCGCCACCCGAAAACTTGCCGGCCGAGAACACGTCGACGCCCGAGACCTTCAGGCGGGTCGACAGAACCGAGCCTTGATAGGCCCCCTCCCCGTCGGTCAGCGACCCGGCCAGCGCGCGGCACATCTCCCAGATCGGCGCGACCAGGCCGTAGCAATTGCCGCGATGCTCGGCGCATTCGCCCACGGCGAACACCGCCGGGTCGGAGGTGCGCATGGCGTCATCGACGACCACGCCGCGATTGACGGCCAGGCCCGCCGCCCTGGCCAGGC
>JACMOF010000570.1 GCA_014378155.1 Caulobacter sp.
CGGGACTAGACGCCGGCAAGATCCCGGCAGAAGGCCGCCAGGACCGCCGCATAGAGCTGGTGCTCCTGTTCCAGCACGCGATCACTCAGGCTGTGGTCGGTGTCGCCCGGCAGGACCGGAACGCGGGCCTGGCCCAGGACGGGACCCTCGTCGACGCCGGCGGTGACCAGATGGACCGTGCAGCCGGCCTCGACCTCGCCGGCCTGAAGGGCGCGGCCGTGCGTGTCCAGGCCGGGATATTTCGGAAGCAGGGAGGGGTGGATGTTGAGCATCCGGCCTTCCCAGGCGTTCACGAGGAACGGGGTCAGGATGCGCATGTAGCCGGCCAGGGCCACGACCTGGATCTCGCGCGCACGCAAGACGGCGTTGATGGCGCGTTCGTGCGCCTCGCGATCCTTGGCAAACTCGCGCTGGTCGATGGCGATCGCCTCGACGCCGGCCGCCTGGGCCGTGGCCAGTCCGCCAGCCTCGGGCTTGTTGGACACCACCAGGACGATCTCGAACGGACAGGCGGGGTCCTGGGCGGCGCGGACCAGGGCCTCCATGTTGGACCCTCGGCCGGAGATCAGGACGGCGACCTTGGTTTTCGTCATCAGTGTGTCCCAATCCTTCTCCCCTTGCGGGAGAAGGAAGCTAGGCTTGAACAAGCTGCCCGCAGACAAACGCGTCCTCGTCCGCGTTGAGCAACGCCGCCAGCACCGGCTCGGCGTCGGACGCGGCGACGATCAGGATGAAGCCCACCCCGCAGTTGAAGGTCCGGCGCAGCTCGTGGTCTGAAATGCCGCCCTCGCGCTGCAGCCAGTCGAAGACCGGCGGCAGGGGCCAGGCGCTCCAGTCGAACAGCGGGACCAGGCCCTCGGCGATACAGCGCGGCGGGTTCTCGATCAGGCCGCCGCCGGTGATGTGGGCGCCGCCCTTGACGCGGCCCGATTGCAGCAGGGGCAGGATCGACTTCACATAGATGCGGGTCGGGGCCATTAGGGCCTCGGCCAGGGTCTTGCCCTCCTCGCCAGGAACGGGGAACGGGCAGGGCGCGTCCCAGGCCAGGCCCGAGCGCTCGACCACCCGGCGCACCAGGCTGTAGCCGTTGGAGTGCGGGCCCGACGAGCCGATGCCGATGATCAGGTCGCCGGCCCGTTGCTTGTCCAGCTTGGGCAACACGTCGTCGCGATCGACCGCCCCCACCGAGAAGCCGGCCAGGTCATATTCGCCGTCGCTGTACATGCCCGGCATCTCCGCCGTTTCGCCGCCCACCAGGGCCGCGCCGGCCAGCTTGCAGCCCTCGGCGATGCCGGCCACCACGCTCTTGGCGACCTCGAGGTCCAGCTTGCCGGTGGCGTAGTAGTCGAGGAACAGCAGAGGCTCGGCGCCCTGGGCCAGCAGGTCGTTGACGCACATGGCCACCAGGTCGATCCCGACCGTGGCGTGCATCTTGGCGTCGATGGCGATGCGCAGCTTGGTGCCGACCCCGTCGGTGGTGGAGACCAGCAGCGGGTCGTCATAGCCGGCGGCCCTGAGGTCGAACAGCGCACCAAAACCGCCCAGGCTCCCGTCGGCGCCGGGCCGGCGGGTGGCCTTGGCCAGGGGCTTGATGGCCTCGACCAAGGCCGCGCCTGCGTCGATGTCCACGCCGGCCTGGGCGTAGGTTAGGCCGTTCTGCTGGTCGCTCATGGGTTCGCTCTGGGTCGAGGTTGGCCCAAAGGGCCAATTTGGAAAGGAATATTGCCGCTCACCCCAAGCTTGTGCTTGCAGACTCGGGGGTGCGCGAGGCTATTAGCAGCCGATGACGACGATCACCACCACCGCCGCGCTGGCGGAGTTCTGTAATGAGTTGAAGGGCGCCCCCTTCATCGCCGTGGACACCGAGTTCATGCGCGAAACCA
>JACMOF010000571.1 GCA_014378155.1 Caulobacter sp.
GGCGGCGATCTGGGTGGCCTCCGAGGCCGGGCTAGCCCGGCTGCCGGCGACCATCCCCCGCGTGAAGATCGTGGACTATGAAGTCAGTTCGATCGACCTGCGCCACGAGGGCCTGCTGATGGCGCCCGCCTATGGCGTGCCGCGCCTGCTGGCCCGCAACGGCCTCAAGTACGACGACATCGGCCTGTGGGAGATTCACGAGGCCTTCGCCGCCCAGGTGCTGTCGCACATCGCCGCCTGGGAAGACGCGGCGTTCCGGCGCGACAAGGCGGGCGTCGATGTCGATCTCGGCAAGTTCCCCCGCGAGCGCATGAACCCCACCGGCGGCAGCCTCGCGGTCGGTCATCCGTTCGGGGCCACCGGCGCGCGGATACTATCCCAGGCGGTCAAGGAACTGGCGGCGCGCCCCAAGGGCGAAAAGGCCATCGTCAGCATCTGCGCCGACGGCGGACAGGGCACGATGATGCTGCTGGAGAACGCGTAGCGATCACAGGCGGGGACATGCCCTTGGGCGTGTCCCCATAGCTGGCGCTGCGTCTGGACGTGGGGACACGCCGCGGGGGCATGTCCCCGGCCGCGCGTTTAGGTCAGCGCCGTGAAGATCAGCGTCACGACGGCGATGTCGAAGAAGCGGGTGGCCAGGGTGAGCAGCATGGGAAACTCGCGAGACGGTTACCCGCGAGTTAAGCAAGACTGGCGCCAACCCGTTCCGGCGCGCTAGCCTTCGCCCCATGGCGTTGTTCTTCGATCAGGCCTGGTATGATGAACGGCTGGCCGAGCGCGGCCTCGCGCGCGCGGTGCTGGCCGCCGTGGCCGGCATGAGCGGCGAGGAACTGGCCCTGGCCTATAAGGACCAGCGTGAGCTCACGGCCGTTCAGATCGCTGCTTTCGCCGAGGTTCTGGGCGTTCCGCTGGCCGAAGCCGCGCGCCGGGCGGGCGTCGGCGCGCATGCGGCCTCGCCCGGGGCGGCGGTTTCGCTGGAGCAGAAATTGGCGGCGCTGGAAGCGCGGGTCGCGGCCCTGGAGGCCGAACTGGCCCGGCTGAAGACCTAGATCTCGGTCTTCTTGATCCGGCCGGCCCGCAGCCGACGGTCGGCCTGGCCGGAATATTCCGTGCCGAGATAGGTCGAACGCGCCGCGTCGAGCACTTCCTGCCCACCGCGCAGGCCGCGCTTCTGGCCGCTCTGACCCATGACGTGGGCGGCGAAGGTCGCGAAGGCGCCTCTGCGGGGCGGCGGCGGCGCGGGCGCCTCGTCGCGCACGAAGGTCACGTCTTCCTCGCCGTCCGTCTCGGGACGGTCGGTGTCGCGGGGCGCGGGGAGCGTCCGACGCGCAGCCTGGGCGCGCCGTATGGGATCGATCGGGCCGTTCATGGTGAAGAGCTAAGGGCCGCGACGGTTAAGGACCGGTCAGCCGGCGTGGTTAAGGGATCGTGGCGAAGCCGTGCGTCCTTACGGCTTGGTCGCCAGCTTCTCGATCTGTTGCTGCATGACCTCGAGTTGGCGCTTGAGGTCGGCCAGGGAGTCCTCGCTGGGCGCGGGGGCCGGCGCGGCGGGCGGCGGCGGTTCGGCTGGCGCCGCGGCGGGCGCGTCCTCGGGGCGGGCATAGGCGAAGGGCGAGAACATCTTCATGGCCCGGTCGAACAGCGCCATGTTCTGACGGATCTGGTCCTCGTAGACGCCGATGCTGGGCATGCCGACGGCGGGGATGCCCTTGACCGGCGTCAGGCCGGCGAACTGGGTGCGCATCCGCTCCTGCTGCTTGGTGAAGCTTTCCAGCGACATTTCCAGATAGCTGGGCACGAAGGCCTGCATGGAATTGCCGTAGAAACCGATCAGCTGGCGGAGGAACTGGATGGGCAGCAGGTTCTGGCCGCCGCCGCGATTTTCCTCTTCGAAGATGATCTGGGTCAGCACCGAGCGGGTGATGTCGTCATTGGTCTTGGCGTCATAGACCACGAAATCCACGCCCTCCTTCACCATGTCCGACAGGTGTTCCAGCGTGACGTAAGAGGAAGACGCTGTATTGTAGAGGCGACGGTTGGCGTATTTCTTGATGACGACCTTGGGGCCGGCGGCTTTTTCGCCGGGCGCGCGGGCCGATGGCGTTTCGCCGTTTTCGTTGTTCTCGGACATTTCGTTCCCTAGGACAGCGTTGTCTCCGCCTTTTCGCACCGCACTATCGCGAATGCAAAGGCATGACGCCAGTGCCGCTGACGCTTGGCGCGCGCAACATCCCGTGAAAATGTGACGGTGACGAACCGTGCCGGTTTAGGCATGGTGGCGCCGCACTGCAAAATCATGGGCGCCGCAACTGCGAGAAGCGCCCGGAAATACGTTGGGAGCTTCTTCGCCATGAGCGACATCGTCATCGTTTCCGCCGCCCGCACGCCGGTCGGCTCGTTCCTCGGCGCCCTGTCCAGCCTGCCGGCCCACGAACTGGGCAAGATCGCCATCCAGGCCGCCGTTGAGCGCGCGGGCATCAGCGCCGCCGATGTCGACGAAGTGATCCTGGGCCAGGTGCTGCAGGCCGCCGCCGGCCAGGGTCCGGCCCGCCAGGCCTCGGTCAATGCCGGTATCCCGGTCGAAAGCCCGGCCTGGAGCCTCAACCAGCTATGCGGCTCGGGCCTGCGCGCCGTGGCTCTGGGCGCCCAGCAGATTGCCGCCGGCGACGCCAATATCGTGGTCGTGGGCGGCCAGGAGAGCATGAGCCAGGCGCCGCACGCGCAAGGCTTACGAAACGGCCAGAAGATGGGCGACCTCAGCTTCGTCGACACCATGATCAAGGACGGCCTGTGGGACGCCTTCCACGGCTACCACATGGGCCAGACCGCCGAGAACATCGCCTCGCGCTGGCAGATCACCCGCGAAGCCCAGGACCGCTTCGCCGTCGCCAGCCAGAACAAGGCCGAGGCCGCCCAGAAGGCCGGCAAGTTCGACTGCGAGATCGTCCCGGTGACCATCAAGGGTCGCAAGGGCGACACGGTGGTCAAGGACGACGAGTTCATCCGCCACGGCGCGACCTATGAAGGCATTTCCGGGCTCAAGCCGGCCTTCACCAAGGACGGCTCGGTCACCGCCGCCAACGCCTCGGGCCTCAATGACGGCGCCGCCGCCCTGGTGCTGATGAGCGCCGACGAGGCCAAGAAGCGCGGCCTGACCCCCTTGGCGCGGATCGCCTCGTGGGCCAATGCCGGCGTCGAGCCCGAGATCATGGGCACCGGCCCGATCCCTGCGTCCAAGAAGGCTCTGGAAAAGGCCGGCTGGACCGTCGCCGATCTCGACCTGATCGAGAGCAACGAGGCCTTCGCCGCCCAGTCGCTGTGCGTGGTGCAGGAGCTGGGCCTCGATCCGGCCAAGGTCAATGTCAACGGCGGGGCCATCGCCATCGGCCACCCGATCGGCGCCTCGGGCGCGCGCATCCTCACGACCCTGGTCCACGAGATGAAGCGTTCCGGAGCCAAGAAGGGCTTGGCCACGTTGTGCATCGGCGGCGGCATGGGCGTGGCCATGTGCGTCGAGGCGGTCTGACGATCCCGAACCGACAAACGTCGCTGCGATGAATTTCCATGACGGCCGGCGGCAAGGGCTTGTCCCGCGCCGCCGGCCGCGTGCAACCATAAGAAACTTCAGGGAGAGAATTTGATGGCGAGAGTGGCTTTCGTGACCGGCGGCACCCGGGGCATTGGTCGGGCGATCTGCGAGCGGCTGGTGGCCGACGGAATGAAGGTGGCGGCCGGTTATTCCGGCAATGAGGAGGCCGCCGCAGCCTGCGCCAAGGACCTGGGCGTGATGGTGGTGAAGGGCAATGTCGGCTCGTTCGACGACTGCGCCGCCGCCGTCAAAAAGGTCGAGGCCGAACTGGGCCCGATCGACGTGCTGGTCAACAACGCCGGCATCACCCGCGATGGCATGCTGCACAAGATGACCTATGAGCAGTGGTCCGAAGTCATCCGCGTCAACATGGACAGCGCCTTCAACATGACCCGTCCGGTCATTGAAGGGATGCGCGAACGCAACTGGGGCCGGATCGTCAATATCAGCTCGATCAACGGCCAGAAGGGCCAGATGGGCCAGACCAACTATTCGGCCGCCAAGGCCGGGCTGATCGGCTTCACCAAGGCCCTGGCCCTGGAGAACGCCAAGAAGGGCGTGACCGTCAACGTCATCTGCCCGGGCTATATCGACACCGAGATGGTCGCCGCCGTGCCGGAAGCCGTGCTGGCCTCGATCATCGCCGGCATCCCCGTTGGCCGCCTGGGCAAGGGCGAGGAGATCGCCGACATGGTTTCGTTCCTGGCCGGCGAGCGCGCCGGTTTCGTCACCGGCGCGACGCTGACCCTGAACGGCGGGCAGTACATGGCGGCTTAAGCCAGCGATTCTAGAGCTGAAAAAGGCGTGTCATCCCGGAGAAGGCCCGCAGGGCCGCAGATCCGGGACCGCCGGAAGCGCGGCGTTCACGCTTCGGTCCCGGATCGGCGCGCTACGCGCTTGTCCGGGATGGCAGCGTTTGTTTTGGCGATGAGGCCAAGGCGACACCACCCTTGACGAGCGTCCTCCCGCCCGCTCGACTGACCGACCGACGGAGGTGTTGCTCGCAAGCGACACTGGGGCGTCCGGGGTAAGGCGTGGCGGGAACAAGGTCTTTGGCGTCCAAGATTCGCCCCAGTCGGCGATCATGACCATGGGCATGAAGAGTCTATCGGCGGCGACGACGAGGCCAGGGGGGAGGCCAGGGGGGAGGGCGATCCTGTTGGCGCTCGCCCTGGTGGCCAGCGCCGGCGCCGCGCACGCACAGAACGGGCACAGCCTTCGCGACGCGCTGTTTGGCAGTCGCGGGGCGTCGGACACCCGCAGGGCGGCCCCGCCCGCCGTCGCCCGCTACGTCTCCGAAACCGGCAGCGCCTTCATTCTGGATCGCGGCGCGTCCCAGCCGCTGATGAAGTTCGAAAACAGCTCCGAGGTCTGGGTGCTGTCCGCCCAGCCCGCGCCGCGCGGCGACACCATCTACAAGAACGAGATGGGCGAGCCCGTCCTGCGAGCCAGCAAGCTGGGCGGCATGACGCTGTTCACCGCCGAGCGGCCGGCCGGCGACGCCGCCGCCCTGACCGGCAAGGCCACCTCGATCCAACCGCCGACCGTGATCTCCGTCAACCTGCTGTTCCAGCGCCTGCTGCAGGCCAGCGCCCGCGCCAGCCGCGCCGCCCAGCACCGCATCGCCTTCGAAACCGTCGATGACGCCACTCCCGCCACCTCGGTGCTGGTGGCCGACACCGCCACGGTCACCGCCGAGGCCTTCGAGAAGATGGCCCGCAACGGCGACCGCAACCTGCTGGCCCGCGTCGTCCGCGTGCTACTGGCCGAGGGTCGCAAGCCCGGCGTCAACCTGAAGGGCAGCGACCTGATCGTCACCTACGCGCCGGACAAGGGGCTGTCGGGCCGACCGTCGTCCAAGCGGATCATCAAGATCGTCAACCGGTAGCGGCCGCCGTCGTGGGCCCGCCGCCGCGCGCCTGATGGACGGATCGGGCTTCAGCGGCGGGCGGTGCTTCCCGGTTGCGCCCGGTCATCGGCGTAGGCCCGGCCCCGATGGACTGAGCGAGGATCAGGGCACGGGTCGCGCCGCCTGATGTTCGCCGCGCGCGGCGATCCACACGGCCTTGGCCGCGTCGATGTTCATGCAGGCGATGGCGAGGCCCACGACCACATCCGGCCAGAACGAGCGCGTGAACAGGGTGATGACCGCGGCGAGGATGATCGCCACATTAGCCAGCGCATCGTTGCGCGCGGACAGGAAGGCCGCCTTGGTCAGGCTGCCGGCGTGACGGCGAAAACGCGCCAGGGTGAAGGCGCAGAACAGGTTGACCACCAGGGCTCCGGCCCCGGTGATGGCCAAGGGCAGCGCCTCGGGCGGAACCGGGTCCGCGTACTTTCGCCACACGGCCCAGAAGAAGGCCGCCGCAGGGATCAACAAAACGCCCGCGAGGGCTGATCCGACCCATGCGCGTCGCTGGAGGCTCCAGCCAAGCGCCGCGAAGATCAGAAAATTGACGGCGGCGTCCTCGAGGAAATCGACGCTGTCGGCCAGTAGCGACACCGAACCGATGTGCAGCGCGACGGTGAGCTCAACGCCGAAATAGGCAAGGTTCAGCGCGGCGACGAGCAGAACGGCGCGGCGAAGGCCGCTTTCGAGGGCCATCTACGCCATTCCTATTCGGACGCCGCGCCTAAACTGCGGTGCCCCCAACCGTCAGTCCCGTGATCTTCAGCGACGGCTGGCCGACGCCGACCGGCACGCCCTGGCCGGACTTGCCGCAGACGCCGATGCCGGGGTCGAAGTCGAAGTCGTGGCCGATCATCGTCACCTTGGTCAGGGCGTTGGGGCCATCACCGATCAGGGTGGCGCCCTTGACGGGCGCGGTGATCTTGCCGTCCTCGACCAGATAGGCCTCGGTGCACTGGAAAACGAACTTTCCGTTGGTGATGTCGACCTGGCCGCCGCCGAAATTGGCGCAGTAGAGCCCGCGCTTCATCGAGGCGATCATCTCGGCCGGGTCGTCGTTACCGGCCAGCATGCCGGTATTGGTCATGCGCGGCATGGGCATGTGGGCGTAGGACTGGCGACGTCCGTTGCCGGTCGGGGCCATGCCCATCAGCCGGGCGCTCATCCGGTCGTGCATGTAGCCCACGAGGATGCCGTCCTCGATCAGCACGGTGCGCTCGGTGGGGGTGCCCTCGTCGTCGATGGTCAGCGAGCCGCGACGGCCGGGCAGGGAGCCGTCGTCGAACACCGTGACGCCCTTGGCGGCGACGCGCTCGCCGATCCGGCCGGAGAAGGCGCTGATGCCCTTGCGGTTGAAATCGCCTTCCAGGCCATGGCCGACGGCCTCGTGCAGCAGCACGCCGTTCCAGCCTGGGCCGAGCACCACGTCCATCTCGCCGGCCGGGCAGGCCACGGCGTCGAGATTGACCAAGGCCTGGCGCAGGGCCTCGTCGACCTGCTCCTGCCACTTGTCGGGGCTGATCCAGGCGGCGAAGCCGGCGCGGCCACCGGCCCCCGAGGAGCCGGCCTCGCGCTTGCCGTCCTTCTCGACCGTGACCTGCACATTGACGCGGACCAGGGGCCGCACGTCGCGCAGCAGGCGGCCGTCGGCGCGCAGGGTCTCGACGACGCGGCGCTCGCCGGCCATCGGGGCCATCACCTGGACCACGCGCGGATCGCGGGCCCGGGCGAAGGCGTCGATCTCCTGCAGCAGGGCGACCTTGTCGGAAAAGGCTGGCGCCGAGACGGGGTCGTCGTCGCCATAGAGTTTTTCATTGGTGGCGCGCGGGGCGTCGGCGTGGATCCCGGCATAGCCGCGGCGGGCCAGCTTGGCCGAATCGGCGGCGCGGCCGAGCGAGGCTTCGGAAATCTCGGCGGAGTGGGCGTAGCCAGCGGTCTCGCCCGCCACCACGCGCAGGCCGAAACCTTCGCCCGAATCATAGGAGGCGCTCTTCAGCCGCCCGTCGTCGAACACGAAGGACTCGCTTTCGGAGCGTTCGACGAACAGTTCCCCGTCATCGGCGCCGGCCAGGGCTTCGCCGAGAATCTGGCGGGCCCGTTCGGGATCGACGCCGGCGGCGGCCAGCAGGGACGGGGCGGTCATGAGAGCTGTCATGCCCCTAGAGGTAGGGGTTTCTTCCGCCCACGTCATCACCCGGGCGACGATTCGACGCCGGGGGCTCGTGGCGGATGCGATTGGGGACATGCCCATGGGCATGTCCCCGTCCGTGAGTCCTACCAGTTCTGGTGCACTTCGCCGGAGCCGGCGACGTTGGAGACCAGGCTGGTCGGCTTGGTGATCACCTCGACCTCGCCGCTGCCGGCCACCTCGACCTCCGTCGCGCCGTGCGGGGCGATCTTGGCCTCGCCGCTGCCGGCCACGGCGACCTTGGTGTCGCCGGCGTCCCGGCCCCCGAGGTCGGCTTCGCCCGAACCGGAGACCTGCAGGTCGAGCTTGGCGGTCTTGCCGTGGGCGCTGATGGCGCCGCTGCCGTTGATCTCCAGGTCCAGGGTGGGCTGGTCATAGGCCCGTACGTCCAGGTCGCCGCTGCCGTTCAGGGTGAAGCTGCGGACGGCCGGGGCGGTCACCTCGATGACCAGCGCGTCGCGGCCGCGCGAGATCTGGATGCCGTGGCCGGTGACATTGATGTCGCCGGAGTCGTCGTCGCCCTTCAGGCGGATGCGGCCGTTCTCGACCTCCACCCGATCGACCAGGAACCTGGGCCCGGAGACCTTGATCGACGCGCCGGCGCCCGGGGCCGCCTGGGTGTAGGTTACGTCGGCGGGCAGGTCGATCTGCAGGGCCTCGGCGCCGGCCCAGGCGATCTGGCGCGTGGTTTCCTCGCGGTCGCCGGCGTTCACGCCGCCCGGCGTGATCGAGACATGGTCGTCGTCGTCGCTGACGTCGATGTGCCAGTCGTTCATCGGAATGGTCCAGCCGCGGGTCAGCAGCTCGCGGCCGCCCAGTGCCGCTGCGCCGCCGAAGCAGCCGAGGGCGAGGACGAAGCTGGCGACGGCGACGATGGTCAGGTTACGGATCATGGCGGCCCCCTCAGACCTGGGTTTCGATGGCCGGCTTCAGCAGCCGGTAGTGAAGACGCCCGTACCAGACCAGGCCGTTGACGAGCCAGATGGTCAGCAGGGTGGTGACGGCGGCCAGGGCGGTGGCGACGGCCATCAGTCCGATGCCCATCAGGAAGGCGACGGCGGGGCCGCCGGGCGGTCCGGCGAACGGCCCGACCGTGGCGACGAAGCCGCCGCCCACGAAGACGCCGATCGCCGCCATGAAGAAGGCGAACAACGTCCCCAACACGCCCATCAGCAAGGGCAGCAGGAACAGAATGTCGATCGCGCCCAGGCCCAGCACCGCGAAGACGGCGCCGGCGGCGGCCGAGGGGTTCTTGACCTCTTCCCAGCGCTTGACGCCCTGCTCGGCGCGCTGTTCGCGAGCCAGCCGTTCGGGGTCGCCCAAGGCGGCGGCCACCTCGGCCTCGCTGCGTCCGGCCGCCTGGGCGTCGGCGAAGTGCGCCTCGTAATCGGCGACGATGTCGGCGATCGCGGAGGCGGGCATGCCGGCCAGGCCGCGCTTGAGGCGGGTGAGGAATTCGGCGCGCGTCATGCGGCGGCTCCCAAGATGTCTTCGACGGCCGTGGTGAACGCCGCCCATTCGGCCTTCTGGGCCGTGAAGCTGTTTCGCCCGGCGTCGGTCAGGCGATAATATTTGCGCGGCGGGCCGCTCTGGCTCTCGACCAAATAGGTCTCGACCAGGCCGTCCGACTGCATGCGGCGCATGAGCGGGTAGATTGTCCCTTCCCCCATATCGATGTCCTTGGCGAGCTTGCTGGCGATTTCGTAGGCGTAGCTGTCGGCGCGTGACAGCAGGGCCAGCACGCACAGCGCCAGCACGCCCTTTTTCAGTTGAATTTCGATGGCTTCCGTCACGGCGTTGGTTTCCCGTTGCTGCATCCTTGTGACGCAAGGTAGTGCCTAATGCAAGGTAGCTGTCATTACATGTTAGTAATGACACGTAGGTCACCGATTGGCCGCTGTTGATAGCTGTTCTCAGCTAACGCGCCCGCCTTTACAGCACGGTGTTCGGCGAACACCTCTGGCGCTTGGCAAGGGGGATTTGAGCGCGTATGCACGCCGACGACCGGCCAGAGACGCCGGGGCAGGGCCGTCGATTCCACAAAGTCGATTGCCATTGTTCCATGTCACTGGTCGTATTGTGCAAGTCGGCGCGGCGTGGGTTCGATGGACGCCAAATCGCCGCCGAAACGGGCCGTGAGGGATATGAAGGCAATTTTGGGGATGCGGCGGATGTTGGCGGGCGTAGCAGCCGTCGCCGCCACGACGATGGCCCTTTCGGGCGTATTTGCGGGGCAGGCGCTGGCCAAGAGCACCGAACTGCTGGGACAGCCGACGCCTGGCGCGATCGATCTGCAGCGCGCCGCGTCGCCGCTGAAGTTCGAGGCGATCTGGTTCCACAATGTCATCTTGATGCCGATCATCACGGCCATCACCTTGCTGGTGCTGGGCCTGATCATCTGGGTCTGCATCCGCTACAACAAGAAGGCGAACCCGGTTCCGGCCAAGTTCAGCCACAACACCACGGTCGAGATCATCTGGACGATCGTCCCGGTGGTCATCCTGATGGTGATCGCGATCTTCTCGTTCCGGCTGCTGTTCGCCTATAACGACATGCCCAAGCCGTACATGACGGTGAAGGCCACCGGCTACCAGTGGTACTGGGGCTACGAATATCCCGACCAGAAGATCAGCGAAATCACCTCGCTGCCTTTGACCAAGGAACAGGCTGACGCCAAGAAGGTCCCGTACCTGCTGGCCGCCGACAAGCCGCTGGTCGTTCCGGTCAACCAGGTCGTCCGCGTGCAGGTCACCGGCGCCGACGTGATCCACGCCTTCGCCCTGCCGGCCTTTGGTCTGAAGACCGACGCCATCCCGGGCCGTCTGAACGAAACCTGGTTCAAGGCCGAGAAGATCGGCGTCTATTACGGTCAGTGCTCTGAGCTGTGCGGCGTCGAACACTCGAACATGCCAATCGAGATCCATGTGGTTTCGCAGGCCGACTTCGACGCTTGGGTGAAGTCCAAGACCGCTCCGCCGGCTGCTGCCGCCGCGCCTGCCGTGGCTGAAGCCGCGCCGGCCGCCGCGACCCTAGCCGCCGCTCCCCC
>JACMOF010000572.1 GCA_014378155.1 Caulobacter sp.
AACCACAGGGCCAAGTTCTATCGCCGCATGCACGACATCCCCGAGGCCTGGGGCACCGCCGTCAACATCCAGTCGATGGTGTTTGGCAACATGGGCGAGACCTCGGCCACCGGCGTGGCCTTCACCCGCAACCCGTCGAACGGCGACGCGCGCCTGTATGGCGAGTTCCTGATCAACGCCCAGGGCGAGGACGTGGTGGCCGGCATCCGCACGCCGCAGTCCCTGACCAAGGCCGCCCGCGAGGAGATGGGCGACACCGCCCCCTCGATGGAAGAGGCCATGCCGACCGTCTTCCAGCAGTTCAAGACCGTGGTCGAGACGCTGGAGCGCCACTATCGCGACATGCAGGACATCGAGTTCACGGTGGAGCAGGGCACGCTCTACATGCTGCAAACCCGCAGCGGCAAGCGCACGGCCAAGGCGGCGCTGAAGATCGCCGTCGACATGGCCGCCGAGGGCGTGATCTCACGCGACGAGGCGATCAACCGGGTCGAGCCGGCTTCGCTGGACCAACTGCTGCACCCGACCATTGACCCGACCGCCCATCGCGACGTGATCGCCAAGGGCTTGCCGGCCTCGCCGGGCGCGGCCACCGGCAAGATCGTCTTCGACAGCGCCGCCGCAGAAAAGGCCGCCGCCGCCGGTGAGAGCGTCATCCTGGTGCGCGAGGAAACCTCGCCCGAAGACATCCACGGCATGCACGCCGCCCGGGGCATCATCACCGCCCGGGGCGGCATGACCAGCCACGCCGCCGTCGTTGCGCGCGGCATGGGCCGGGCCTGTGTCTCCGGCGCTGGCGAGGTCGGCATCTTCCCCAAGGAGGCTCTGTTCCGGGTGCGCGGCCGCGAGTTCAAGGCCGGCGAGATTATCACCATCGACGGTTCGACCGGCGAAATCCTCAGCGGTTCGCCCAAGATGATCGAGCCGGAGCTGACCGGCGACTTCGCCACCCTGATGGTGTGGGCCGACGCCGCCCGCCGCATGAAGGTGCGCGCCAACGCCGAGACCCCGCTCGACGCCAAGACGGCCCGCCAGTTCGGCGCCGAGGGCATCGGCCTGTGCCGCACCGAGCACATGTTCTTCGACGACACCCGGATCGCCGCCGTTCGCGAGATGATCCTGGCCGATGACGAGGCCGGCCGTCGCGCCGCCCTGGCCAAGATCGCGCCCTTCCAGAAGGCCGATTTCGTCGAGCTGTTCACGATCATGGAAGGCCTGCCGGTCACCATCCGCCTGCTCGATCCGCCGCTGCACGAGTTCCTTCCGCATACGGAAGAAGACGTCGTGGCGGTGGCCAAGGCCACCGGCCTGGACGCCGGTAAGCTGATGCAGCGGGCCAAGGAGCTGCATGAGACCAACCCCATGCTGGGCCATCGCGGCTGCCGCCTGGGCGTCTCCTATCCCGAGATCTACGAGATGCAGGTCCGGGCGATCATCGAGGCGGCCTGCGACATCGCCCGAGATGGGGCCAAGTCGGGCAAGACCGCGCCGATCCCCGAGATCATGCACCCGCTGGTCGCCAAGGGCGAGGAGATGAAGTACCTGCGCGACCTGACCGACCGCACCGCCAAGGCCGTGCTGGAAGAGCAGGGGATGACCATCGTCTACACGGTCGGCACCATGATCGAGCTGCCGCGCGCCGCCCTGCGGGCCGGCGACCTGGCCGCGAACGCCGAATTCTTCAGCTTCGGCACCAACGACCTGACCCAGACCACTTTCGGCATCAGCCGCGACGACGCCGGCAAGTTCCTGGGCGCCTATATCGACAAGGGCATCTTCGACAAGGACCCCTTCGTCTCGCTCGACCAGGAAGGCGTCGGTGATTTGATCCGCATCGCCGCCGAACGCGGTCGCGCGGCCCGTCCGGGGATCAAGATGGGCATCTGCGGCGAACACGGCGGCGATCCGGCCTCGATCACCTTCTGCGAAAGCGTGGGCCTGGACTACGTTTCCTGCTCGCCCTACCGCGTGCCGATCGCCCGGTTGGCGGCGGCGCAAGCGGCGCTGGCGAACAAGGGGTAGTTCACCTCAACCCTTCATCCCCGCCTGTTCGGGAGATGAAGGGCGTGGGTTACTTCGTTGCGATCATCTCCGAACTCCGTCATCCCTGTGAAAACCTGGGCGAGGAAGCGGTGATGACGCGGATGATGATCGCAGGCCTGCTGTTGGTCGCCACCCCAACCTTCGCCCAGACCCCAGGCGCCCTTGACCTCCCGCTCTCCATCGACCTCGCCCGCGCCGCCGTCGACGCCTGCGCCGCCAAGGGCCTGCCGGTCAGCGCCAGCGTGGTCGATGACAAGGGCAACCCGCTCGTCGTGCTGCGGTCGCCCGCCAGCCAAAAGCCGCCGATCGCCGCGCCGCGCAAGGCGGCGACCGCCGTGCAGTTCGATGCTCCTGGCTCCGAGATGGAGCCGCGCCAGAAAGCCGACCCCGCCTTCGCCGCCCTGATCGCCGCCGAGCCCGATCGCCTCAATCCGCACGGCGGCTCGCTGCCGCTGCACATCGACGGCAAGCTGGTCGGCGGCCTGGCCGTGGCCGACACCACCCACGAAGCGGCCGACGCCTGCGCGCGTGTGGCGCTGGCGAAGTTTGGTGACCGGTTGAACTAGGGCTTTACCCCCGCCCTCTCGCTCCACAGGTCCAAATCGCTCTCACGCCCGATCAGCGCCAGCCCTGAAGCGATGGACTCAAACTCCCCGCCGCTCTCGATCTTCGCCTCGCCGAACCGGCGCAGGAAGATGTCGCGCACCGCTGGCACGAACGAACTGCCGCCGGTCAGGAAGACGCGGTCCACGCCGTCGGGACCCAGGCCCGAACGCGCCAGCGCCTGATCAACGGCGCCTTCGATGGCCTTGAGCTCCGGGGCGATCCAGCCTTCGAAGTCCGACCGCTTCACCGCCTTCTCGATCAGCACCGAGCCGGCCTCGAAGCGGAACGTCGCCTCGTCATGGCTCGACAGCGCCTCCTTCAGCGCCGACACAGCGCGGTAGAGGGCGTAGCCGTGGTTGTCGTCCAGCACCTCGATCAGCCGGGCGATCTTTTCCGGCTCCATGGCCGTGCGCTCCAGGGCGCGGATGTCGCGCATGTCCTTGGAGGCCCGCAGCAGGGCCAACTGATCCCAGCGGGCGAAGGCGGTGTAATAGCGTTGCGGGATCGGCAAGCGGTTGTCGAACGCGCGATAAAGGCTGCCCTTGCCCAGTTCTGGCGAGACCAGATGGTCGATGATCCGGTAATCGAAGGCGTCGCCGGCCACGCCGACGCCCGAACGGGCGAGGGCCGTGGAGCGCAATGCTCCTCCGGACCGCTCGAACCGCACGATCGAGAAGTCGCTGGTGCCGCCGCCAAAGTCGGCAACCAGCACCGTGGCGTCCTGCGTCAGCTGGCGGGCGAAGAAGAACGCCGCCCCGACCGGCTCATAGGCATAGCGGATGTCGGTAAAGCCCAGGCGCGCAAAGGCCGCCTCGTAGCGCTGCAGGGCCAGGGCCTCGTTGGGGTTGCCACCGGCGAAGGTCACGGGCCGGCCGACGATGACGCGGGCGGGCAAGACGCTCATGGCCGCGCCGCCGTGCTCCTTGAGCTTCAGCAGGAAGGCGGCCAGCAGGTCCTCGAACAGGTAGCGCTTGCTGAGGATCTTGGTCTCGGTGAAGGCGGCGCTGGCGGCGAAGGTCTTGAACGACTGGATGAATCGGGTCTCCAGCGGGTCCTCGACATAGGCCTCGATGGCCCAGGGGCCGGCCTCGACCACCCGTTCGTTCGGGCGCCCGTCGGTTCCCATCACCGCATGGAAACTCAAGGCTGAGCGGAAGGCGAAGATGTCGCCGTCCGTGGTCGGGAACCGCACCAGCGTGGCGGGTCCATCGCCCTGGGTCATCGAGACCACGGTGTTGGTCGTGCCGAAGTCGATACCGATCGTCGGGCCGATCGCCGGCGGGGAGGCGGACGTCATGGAGGGGAGCCTGAGCGGGAGGAGGCAGGGTTCCTAAACCCCCAGGCGCGCACGTCAAGCGTGGGCGCATGTTTGGGTCCGCAAACCGTTGAGACACATCGCTTTGATCGCGGCTTGGATAGCCCCCAGCATCCTCGCGATTGACTCGCTCGCCCGCCTCCTGTCGAAACGGCCCTCAACAGGAGGGCTCCGGCCTTGGAAGATTTCGACGTCGTGGTGCTGGGCGCCGGCGCGGCCGGCATGATGTGCGCCATCGAGGCGGGCAAGCGCGGGCGCCGGGTTTTGGTGCTCGACCACGCCAAGGCCCCGGGCGAGAAGATCCGCATCAGCGGGGGCGGGCGCTGCAACTTCACCAACGTCAACACCGCGCCGGCCAACTTCCTGTCGGCCAATCCGAAGTTCTGCGTCTCGGCCCTGCGCCGCTACCGGCCGTCCGACTTCATCGCGCTCGTTCAGAAGTACGACATCGCCTTCCACGAGAAGGCGCTGGGCCAGCTGTTTTGCGACGGGTCGGCCAAGCAGGTCATAGACATGCTGCTGACCGAGATGGACAGGGCTGGGGTCACACTGCGGATCGAGACCGAGATCAAGGGCGTGGCCCGGGAGGAGGGCGGCTACGTGGTGAGCACCTCGCGCGGTCCGATGCGTTGCGCCTCGCTGGTGGTCGCCACCGGCGGCAAGTCGATCCCGAAGATGGGCGCCACGGGCCTGGGCTACGACCTGGCCCAGCAGTTCGGCCTGGCGATCGTCGAAACCCGGCCGGCGCTGGTGCCCCTGACCTTCGAGGTCAAGACCCTGGAGCGCCTGGCTCCGCTGTCGGGCGTGGCGCTGGACGCCGTCGTGACCAGCGGCAGGACGAGGTTCGCCGAGGCCATGCTGTTCACTCATCGCGGCCTGTCGGGGCCTTCGATTCTGCAGATCTCGTCCTACTGGCGCGAAGGCGGCGAGATCAGCGTCGACATGGCGCCGGGCGCCGACGTGTTCGCGATGCTGAAGACCGCCCGCACCGCTACCCCCAAACGGGCCCTGGCGACGGTGCTGTCGGAGCTGTTGCCCAAGCGCCTGGCCCAACTGATCGCCGAGGACGCTGGGGCCTATGGCAATCTGGCCGACTGCTCGGATGTGCTGCTGCGCGGCGTGGCCGCCACGGTCAACGCCTGGACGTTCAAGCCGGTGGGGTCGGAGGGCTATCGCACGGCGGAAGTCACGCTGGGCGGGGTCGATACCGACGGGCTGGACTCGCGGTCGATGGAGGCCAAGGCGGCGCCGGGGCTCTATTTCATCGGTGAGGTGGTGGACGTCACCGGCTGGCTAGGCGGGTATAATTTCCAGTGGGCCTGGGCGTCGGGCTGGTGCGCGGGGCAGGCGGTTTAGAAAGTCTTCCCCCTGGGGGGCAGGTGTCGCCCAATGGGCGACGGAGGGGGGAGTGATCGGCCGCCAGCCTTGGCCCGGATCGACCCTAAAACTCCCCCACCGATCGCTGCGCGATCGCCTCCCCCCACAGGGGGAGGACTTCGGATCACTACTTTTTCTTGAACGGCGCCTTAGCGCCGGCCGGCTTCTTGCCGAAGGCGGGCTTGGCGCCAAACGCCGGCTTGTCACCGAACGCGGCCCCACTCTTAAAGGCATTGGGGGCCTTGAAGGGCTTGGGACCCTTGAACGGCTTGGCGGGGCCGTCATTGCTCTTGCCGGCATAGGGCTTGCCGCCCGTCGCGCCGTCGCGGGGACGGGCGACGTAGGGGGCCTTGGCCGGCTTGGCTTCCGGATCATAGGGCACGCTCTCGCGGGCTTCACGCGGGGCGCGGCGCGGGGCCGGGCCTTCGTTCAGCGGCGAATAGGCCTTGGGGGCTTCATCGCGCGGGGCGCGAGGCTTGAAGTCGCGCGGGGCCTCGTCGCGGGCGGCGGGACGCGGCTTGAAATCACGCTTGGGGCCGTCGTCACGGGGTTTGTAGTCGCGCTTGGGCTCTTCGCCGCGCGCATAGGGCCTGGCGTTCGAAACGCCGTCGGCGCTGTAGGACGACGGACGCGGCGAGCTGTCGCGCGAGCCAGGGGCGTTTGACCGCGGCGCACGGGGGGCGTCGTCCCGTGGCGGACGCGGGCTGTATTCGCGACGCGGGCCGTCGTTGTCGTCGCGCGGCGGACGCGGCGCGTATTCCTTGCGCGGACCGGAAGCATCACGGGCGGCCGGGGCCGTGGTCGGGGTGATGGTCACGTCGTCGCGCACGGTGTTCTGGACGGCGGCGCCGAACTTCACTTCCGCCTCGGCCGAGATCTCGAACTTGGTATCGTAGTCAAAGATCCGGATCGAGCCGATGTCCTTCTTGGTGATGTGGCCCAGGCGGCAGATCAGCGGGATCAGCCACTTGGGATCGGCGTTGTTGCGACGGCCGGTATTGAGGCGGAACCAGGCCGAATTGGCCATGTCGGCGCGCGGCTCGCGCTCGGGACGGTCGCCGTCGTCGCGCGAACCCCCATCCCGCGAACCGAAGTCGCGCGGGGCGCGGTCGGCGAAGCGGTCGGCGGCGTCGTTGGAGCGCGGGCCGGCGTCGCGCGAGCCCGTTTCTCGGCTACGGGGGCCCGGATCGGCGCCGTGGCGCGGGTCGTCATAGATCTCTTCCGGAGCCGGCAGCTTGGCCCGGCGGGTGCGGATCAGGGCCGAGGCGATCTCGATCGGCGTGCGCTTGGCCAGCATGGCCTCGGCCAGGGGGGCGTCTTCTTCCATCGACGGTTCGTCGAAGATCGGGTCGTCGAGCAGGCGCTCGGTGTCCTTGACGCGGATCTCGTCGGCGGTCGGGGCGCCGCCCCAATGGCCTTCAACGCCGGCGGCCATTAGCAACTGCTCGGCCTTGCGGCGACGGGTATAGGGCACGACGAGCGCCGAGACGCCCTTCTTGCCGGCCCGGCCGGTGCGGCCCGAACGGTGCAGCAGGGTGGCCTTGTTGACCGGGATTTCGGCATGGATCACCAGGCCCAGGTCGGGCAGGTCCAAACCGCGGGCGGCGACGTCGGTGGCGACGCAGACGCGGGCATGGCCGTCGCGCAGGGCCTGCAGGGCGTCGGCGCGTTCGCGTTGCGAAAGTTCACCCGACAGCCCGACCACGGCGAAGCCGCGCTCGCGCAGCTTGGAGTGCAGGGCGCGGACGCTTTCGCGGGTGTTGCAGAACACCAGGGCGCCGGGGCTTTCGAAATAGCGCAGCAGGTTGACGACCGCGTGCTCGATCTCGTTGGGCGCCACGCGGACGGCGCGGTATTCGATGTCTCGGTGCGGCTCGTTGCGTCCGACCGTGTCGATGCGCAGGGCGTCGTTCTGATAGCTCTTGGCCAGCTGCACGATTTCGCGCGCCAGGGTGGCCGAGAACAGTAGGGTGCGGCGCTCGCTCGGCGCGGCGTCGAGGATGAATTCCAGGTCCTCGCGGAAGCCCATGTCGAGCATCTCGTCGGCCTCGTCGAGGACGGCGACCTTCAGCTCGGACAGGTCCAGGTGGCCGCGCTCGATGTGGTCGCGCAGGCGGCCGGGGGTGCCGACCACGATATGGGCGCCAAAGTTCAGGGCGCGCTGCTCGCGGCGAGCGTCCATGCCGCCCACGCAGTTGACGACCACGGCGCCGGCGTCGGCATAGAGCCAGGCCAGTTCGCGATTAACCTGGATGGCCAGTTCGCGGGTCGGGGCGATGACCAGACACATCGGCAGGCCGGCCTTGCCGAACTTTTCGGCGTCGCCCAGCAGGGTGGTGGCGGCGGCGAGACCGAAGGCGACAGTCTTGCCCGAGCCGGTTTGGGCGCTGACCAGTAGGTCGCGGCCGACGGCGCCCTCTTCCAGCACAGCGGCCTGGACGGGGGTGGGCTCAAGGTAACCTTGAGCGGCAAGAGCCCGCTCAAGAGCGGGGTGGGAGGCGGGGAAGGGCATACAGGTCCAGTTCGTTTCAAGCGAACGGCGCACACACAAAGCGCGCGGCTCGCACCACGACCAAATACGACCCCCAAGCGGACCGTGTTCTTGGTCAATAATCTTTAGAGAATAGACCGTTTTCGTCCGGATGCCGAGAAGGGCGGGACAAAAGGGGCCTGTTGGGCGGCCTAAGGAGGCCAAAACGTTGCGGAAAGCAAGAGGGCTGGGGAAAGATTGCTGCGGTGCGGCGAAAAGGTCCGCCGCGCGTACCTCTAAAGCCCTCTCAACGTGGGAGGACTTAGAATAGCAGCCCAAACAGTCGGCAATCCCGCCGCTCGCCATCGCGGTCCACATGACCCTTCAGATAGCCTTCCTCCTCGAAGCCCAGCTTGCGCAGCACCTTCTCCGAGCGGATGTCGCCAACATGGGTGCGGGCGATCATCCGCTTTAGGCCGAGCGGCGAGGCGCAATGGGCCAGCAGAGCAGCGGCGGCTTCAGTGGCGAAGCCTTGGCCCCAGCCCGCCCGGGCGACGATGAAGCCCAGTTCGCCGCGATAGTGGCGCCAGTCGAGATCGACCAGTTCGCAATAGCCGAGGAACGCCCCGGAATGGGTGTGGCGGATGGCCCAGTAGAGACCGGTCCGGTCAGCCATCTCGGCGACCTGGCCCGCGACGGCGGCCTTCACCTCGTCGGGATCCTCGATGGCGGCGCGGTCCCAGTGGGCCATCACCTCCGGATCGCTCATGAACGGATAAACGTAGGGGGCGTCCTCGACGGTCAGCGGCGCCAAGGTCAGGCGTTCGGTCTCGAGGATCATGCGCGCGAACAAACCTGAAGACGGACTTGAGTGGGGCTGGTTGATCCCCAGCTATGGCGTGGGCCTGTCGCAAGTGATAGAGGGGCCGCTTCGTTTTTCGCGGTGGAATCGTCCGTCGCCCGGATCGAGATCGAATTACACATGCTCATCGGCGTTCTGCTGGCCATCAACATCATTGTTTGCGTCGTCTTGATCATCGTGGTGCTGCTTCAGCGCTCCGAGGGCGGCGCCCTTGGCATGGGCGGCGGTGGCGGCGGTTTCATGACCGCGCGCGGCGCCGGCGATCTGCTGACCCGCACGACCTGGATCCTGTTCTCGGTGTTCCTGATCATCAGCCTGACGCTGACCATCCTGACCGGCCGGATGTCGGGCGGCAATTCGGTGGTCGATCGCCTGAAGCTGGACGGCCTGGACACCAAGACCCTGGCGCCAGCGACCCTGCCAGCGCCGGGCGCGACCCTGCCGTCGGCCGCCACCACGCCTTCGACGGCCGCCCCGGCGGCCATCGAGGCTCCGGCCCCGCAGATCAGCGCCCCGACCCCGACGATCGCCACGCCCAAGCCGGCCGCCTCGATCGCCAGGCCTGCCGCCAAGACGGTCGTCGAAGCCCCGCCACCGGCGATCACGGCGCCGGCCGCCTCGACGGAAAAGCCGGCCCAGTAAGGGTCGGCTACATTTTAATGTTGATGAACAGCGGTCTTTTCGCCGTTGCCCCCGAATCGCGGCTAATCTGATTGCCCATGACCCGGTACATTTTCATCACCGGCGGCGTGGTTTCCTCCTTGGGAAAAGGCCTCGCCTCCGCAGCGCTCGGAGCGCTCCTGCAGGCGCGAGGCTACAAGGTCCGCCTTCGTAAGCTCGATCCCTATCTCAACGTCGACCCGGGCACGATGAGCCCTTATCAGCACGGCGAGGTCTTCGTGACCGACGACGGGGCCGAGACCGACCTGGACCTGGGCCACTACGAGCGCTTCACCGGCGTATCGGCGACCAAGGCCGACAACATCACCACCGGCCAGATCTACAAGACGATCATCGAGAAGGAACGGCGCGGCGACTATCTGGGCGCGACCGTCCAGGTGATTCCGCACGTCACCAACGAGATCAAGAACTTTGTCCTTTCGCCGGCGATGGACGAGACCGGCGAGAAGCCGGTCGACTTCGTGCTGGTCGAGATCGGCGGCACGGTGGGCGACATCGAGGGCCTGCCGTTCTTCGAGGCCATCCGCCAACTGCGCCAGGACCTGCCGCGCGGCCAGAGCTGCTACGTGCACCTGACACTGCTGCCTTTCATCAAGACGGCCGGCGAGATGAAGACCAAGCCCACCCAGCACTCGGTCAAGGAACTGCGCTCGATCGGCATCCAGCCGGACATCCTGCTGTGCCGCTGCGAGCAGGAGATCCCGGTCGAGGAAAAGCGCAAGATCGCCCAGTTCTGCAACGTGCGACCCAGCGCCGTGATCCAGGCGATGGACAGCGCCTCGATCTATGCAGTGCCGATCGACTATCACAAGGAAGGCCTGGACGCCGAGGTGCTGGAAGTGTTCGGCATGGGCGACGCGCCCAAGCCCGACCTCAGCCGCTGGGAAGCCATCGACCAGACCGTCAACCACCCCGACGGTGAGGTGACCATCGCCGTGGTCGGCAAATATACGGTCTTGAAGGACGCCTATAAGTCGCTGATCGAGGCCCTGCACCACGGCGGCCTGGCCAACAAGGTCAAGGTCAATCTGGACTGGGTCGAGAGCGAGACCTTCGAGGGCGACCCCGGTGCGGCCGCGGCCCGCCTGGAGAACGCCCATGCCATCATGGTGCCCGGCGGCTTCGGCGAGCGGGGGGCTGAAGGAAAGATTCGAGCCGCCCAATTCGCCCGCGAACGCAAGGTGCCCTATTTCGGCATCTGTTTTGGCATGCAGATGGCGGTGATCGAGGTGTTGCGAAACGTGGCGGGCGTCAAGGACGCCTCGTCCAGCGAGTTTGGCCCCACCGATCGTCCCGTGGTCGGCATCATGACCGAGTGGATCAAGGGCAACGAGACCGTCCAGCGGCGCAGCAACGATGACCTAGGCGGCACTATGCGCCTGGGGGCCTATGACGCCGTCCTGACGCCCGGCTCGAAGGTCGCTGGCATCTACGGCACGACGGACATCAGCGAGCGCCACAGGCACCGCTACGAGGTCAATATCGGCTACGCCCACCTGATGGAGGACGCCGGCCTGAAACTGACCGGCCGTTCGCCCAACGGCGTGCTGCCCGAGATCGTCGAGCGCGAGGACCATCCGTGGTTCATCGGCGTGCAATATCACCCCGAACTCAAGAGCCGCCCGTTCGCCCCACATCCGCTATTTGCGAGCTTCATCGCGGCGGCGAAGGAGCAGGGCAGACTCGTCTAACAACCCCGGTTGCATCCTCGGGGAGTTTCAGGCATAGACGCGCCCTCACACGGCGGCCTGGGTCCTTCCCGAGTCGCCGTCTCCAGTTTCCAAGCTCAGCGAGCAGAGTCCTCTTCGATGGCCGTTCCCAAAAGAAAAACTTCGCCTTCTCGCCGGAACATGCGCCGGTCGCACCACGCCCTGGGCGCCAATTCCTTCGTGGAAGACAAGGACTCGGGCGAACTGCGTCGTCCGCACCACGTCGACCTGAAGACCGGTCTCTATAACGGCAAGCAGATCCTGACGCCGAAGGAAGACTAGTTTCGCGGTCTCTCCGCTCCGGCGGGGCGACACGACGATGCCTGAAAGGCGGCGATCTCCGGATCGCCGCCTTTTCGCATTTTTCCCCAGGCCGCGACGGCTTGACCCGTGTTCCAAAGAACGTCGTTTTCGGCAATCTCGTCGAAAAACCATGTTATCTTGGTAACAAGGGAGATCCGCCCATGCTCACACGCCGAAACCTAACGGCGGGACTGGGATTGTCGCTACTGGCCGAACAGGCCCTGGCGAGATCCACGACGCCCGCGCCCCCGGCCATCGAGCCCCAGGCGCAGTCCTCCGCAGGGCCTTTGGTCGCGCCCGACCAGCAAGCCATCTTCGTCGACACCGCGCTGGACGCCTCCGACCGCATGACCGTCGAGGTGTTCATCGATGGGAAGGGCCCCTTCAACTTCGTGGTCGATACCGGCGCCGACCGCAGCGCCATCTCCGTCCCCCTGGCCGAGCGCCTGGGGTTGGAGCGCGGGAAGGACGTGATGCTGCACGGCGTCAGCGGCTCGGCCCTTACACCGACGGCCAAGGTGGCGCTTATGGTGTCGGGCGACTCGCGGATGAGGAACGCCCAGCTTCCGGTCCTGCCGCCTGAGCGACTCGGAGTCGATGGCCTGATGGGCATCGACATGCTCGAGGACCGCAACGTGGTGATGGATTTCCGACGCCACCGACTGGAGGTGCGTCGTAGCAGCGCCCTCAGCCCGGCCTTTTCGGGGGTGAGAGAGGTCTCGGTCATCGCCGACCAGCGTTTTGGACGTCTGACGATCGCCAATGCGCGGGTCAGCGGCGTGCGCTGCGTGGCCTTCATCGATTCAGGGTCCGGCGCCAGCATCGGCAACCTGGCCCTGGCCGAGGCCATCAAGCTGCGGCTGCGCCGCCGGCCCGAGCCGAGCATGGCGGTTCATCTGATCGGCGCGGCAGGGGAGGCGACGCTCGGCGAGTTCCGGATCGTCCGCTCGATCGAGCTGGGGTCGCTGCGAATGACCAACCTGCCGCTGGTGCTGGCCGACCTGCATATCTTCGACCTCTGGGAGCTCAACAAGCGGCCAGCGGTGCTGCTGGGGGTGGACGTGTTGAAGATGTTCGCGCGGGTCGAGCTCGATTTCGGTTCCGACCGGGTCAAGTTCCGGCTCGGCAAGGGCTGGTCGCCGCCGGCGCTGCAGGCCTGAGGGCATACGGTCGTTCGGACGATGACGTCCCGCGCCGGTTGCGGTTCGGGGTCTGCGCCGGTAAGGGGAAGCGCCTTTTGAAAGGGAGCTCCCATGACCGAGATCGTCGACATCATCGCCCGCGAAATCCTCGACAGCCGCGGCAATCCGACGGTCGAGGTCGATGTCGTCCTCGAAGACGGCGCGTTTGGCCGCGCCGCCGTGCCCTCGGGGGCCTCGACAGGCGCGCACGAAGCGGTCGAGAAGCGCGACGGCGACAAGGGTCGCTACGGCGGCAAGGGCGTGAAGTCGGCGGTCGACGCGGTCAATGGCGAGCTGTTCGACGCGCTGTCGGGCGTGGACGCCGAGGACCAGCGCCGCCTCGACACCTTGATGATCGCCCTGGACGGCACGGCCAACAAGAGCCGCCTGGGCGCCAACGCCATTCTCGGCGTGTCGCTGGCCACCGCCAAGGCCGCCGCCGAATCGGCCGGCCTGCCGCTCTACAAATATGTCGGCGGCGTCAGCGCTCGCGTGCTGCCGGTGCCGATGATGAACATCATCAATGGCGGCGCCCATGCCGACAATCCGATCGATATCCAGGAATTCATGATCCTGCCGACCGGCGCCCCGACCTTCGCCGAGGCCTTGCGCATGGGCGCCGAAATCTTCCACGGCCTGAAGAAGGCCCTGAAGGACGCCGGTCACAACACCAATGTCGGCGATGAAGGCGGCTTCGCCCCCAATCTCGGCTCGGCCGAAGACGCCCTGGCCTTCATCGTCAAGGCGGGCGAGGCGGCCGGCTACAGGTCGGGCGAGGACTTCGTGCTGGGCCTGGACGTCGCCGCCACCGAGTTCTTCAAGAACGGCAAGTACGAGCTGGAAGGCGAGGGCAAGAGCCTGGATCCGGGTAAGATGGTCGACTACCTGGCCGGCCTCGCCGACAAGTTCCCGATCCTGTCGATCGAGGACGGCATGTCGGAAGACGATTTCGAGGGCTGGAAGCTGCTGACCGACACGCTGGGCAAGAAGGTCCAGCTGGTGGGCGATGACCTGTTCGTCACCAATCCCAAGCGCCTGCAGATCGGTCTCGACCAGGGCCTGGCCAACTCGATCCTGATCAAGGTCAACCAGATCGGCACCCTGTCCGAAACTATCGACGCCGTCGATATGGCCCACCGCGCCGCCTATACCAGCGTCATGAGCCACCGGTCTGGCGAGACCGAGGACAGCACCATCGCCGACCTGGCCGTGGCCCTGAACTGCGGTCAGATCAAGACCGGCTCGCTGGCCCGCTCGGACCGGCTGGCCAAGTACAACCAACTGCTGCGCATCGAGGAAGCCCTCGACGACCAGGCCGTCTATGCCGGTCGCGCGGTCCTCAAGGGACGCTAATCTCCGCCAACGAACGACAGGGGGCGGCGCTTCGGCGCCGCCCCTTTTTGTTTGAACAGGTTCGCGCGGCAGGTGATTCTGACGCAACCGCCTAAACGCCAGGCGCCCGGCGCCAAGGTTCACCAACAATTTTTCTAAAAGCAAAACTGACCGGGCGGCCGCAGCGCCGCGAAAAACGCGCCGAAACGGCTGTTTAGATGCTGCAATGCGGTATCTAGATGCCTTTGAAACCATCTCAAATGAAAGCGTTATGATGCTGCTTTCGATCTCTTGCGGTCACCTGCCCAAACCGCCCGTTTAGTAAGGCGTTAAGCATGATCGGGCAGGGTAAACTTCCCCTGCTGGGAATCGATGATGTTCGCCCGACTGCAACCCTTCCTGCCGACTGCGGCGCTTCTCCTGTTGATCACTTACTTCGTGTTTCACGCCCTGACGGGCGAACGGGGCCTGTTATCGACGTCGCAGCGCAACGCAGATCTTGCCGCCGAGACGCTGGAGCTGAAGAAGATCCACGCCGAAAGGATGGACCTTGAGGCCCGCGCTCGTCTATTACGCAGCGGCAGTTTGTCGGAGGACCTGTTGGAGGAGCGCGCGCGTTCTCTCCTCGGATATGCCGACCCCAAGGACTACGTGATCCGTACCCAGCGCTAAGGCGCCGTACGGATTGGTTTCTGCGGAGCTGCCGACGGGATCAGGCGAACCTGACCTGTTTTCGGGTTTGACCAAGGGCTCATCGGCGCGGAACCGAAGGTTGGTTCGCACGGTGAGCTTCCAGGAGCAGGGCCGCGATGAAGATTGGCCAGGGAGAGTTGAATGGCGCGCACGCGCAAGGGTGAAGCCCCCGCGGGGAAGGCCGACGCCACCGGTGTCAACACCTTCGTCGGCAAGGACGAGCTTCTGAAATTCTACCAGAACATGCTGCTGATCCGCCGCTTCGAGGAGCGCGCCGGCCAGCTGTACGGCATGGGCCTGATCGGCGGTTTCTGCCACCTTTACATCGGTCAGGAAGCCATCGCGGTCGGCATGCAGTCGATCAAGGTCAAGGGCGACCAGATCATCACCGGCTACCGTGACCACGGCCACATGCTGGCCGCCGGCATGGATCCAAAGGAAGTCATGGCCGAGCTGACCGGTCGCGCGGGCGGCTCGTCGCGCGGCAAGGGCGGCTCGATGCACATGTTCGACATCGAAACCGGCTTCTACGGCGGCCACGGCATCGTCGGCGCCCAAGTCTCGCTCGGCACCGGCCTGGCGCTGAACAACCATTACCGGGGCAACGGAAACGTGGCCTTCGCCTATTTCGGCGACGGCGCGGCCAACCAGGGCCAGGTCTACGAAAGCTTCAACATGGCCCAGCTGTGGAAGCTGCCGGTCGTGTATGTGATCGAGAACAACCAGTACGCCATGGGCACCAGCGTCGAGCGTTCGGCGTCGGAAACCGCCTTCCACAAGCGCGGCACCTCGTTCCGGATCCCCGGCGAGGAAGTCGACGGCATGGACGTCACGGCCGTCGCCGAGGCCGGCGCCCGCGCCGCCGAGCACGCCCGTAGCGGCCAAGGCCCGTTCATCCTCGAGATGAAGACCTATCGCTATCGCGGCCACTCGATGTCCGACCCGGCCAAGTACCGCACCAAGGACGAGGTCGATAACGTCAAGCAGACCCGCGATCCGATCGACCACCTGAAGGAACGCCTGGCCAAGGTCGGCGTCACCGAGGACGACCTGAAGGTGGTCGACGCCGAGGTGAAGCGCATCGTCGCCGAAGCCGCCGAGTTCGCCCGCACCAGCCCCGAGCCGGATCCCTCCGAACTCTATACCGACGTCTATCTGGAGGCCGCCCAGTGAGCGTGGACATCCTCATGCCCGCCCTCTCTCCGACCATGGAAGAGGGCACCCTGGCCAAGTGGCTGGTCAAGGTGGGCGACACGGTCAAGGCCGGCGACGTGATCGCCGAGATCGAGACCGACAAGGCGACGATGGAAGTCGAAGCCGTGGACGAGGGCGTCATCGAGGCCCTGCTGATCGACGCCGGCTCCGAGAACGTCAAGGTCAACACCCCGATCGCCAAACTGTCGGGCGAGGACAGCGGTTCGACCCCGGCTTCGGCCTCCGCGCCTGCCGCTGCCGCTGAACCCGTCGCCGCCGCGCCGGCTCCCGTGGCCGCCGCTCCGGCGACCATCTCGGCCGCCTCGACCTTCGCTGATCCGGAAATCCCGGCCGGCACGCCGATGAAGAAGATCACCGTGCGCGACGCCCTGCGCGACGCCATGGCCGAGGAGATGCGCCGCGATCCCAACGTCTTCCTGATGGGCGAGGAAGTCGCCCAGTATCAGGGCGCCTACAAGGTCTCGCGGGATCTCCTCCAGGAGTTCGGCGACAAGCGCGTCATCGACACCCCGATCACCGAGCACGGCTTCGCCGGCCTCGGCGTCGGCGCGGCGATGGCCGGCCTCAAGCCGATCGTCGAGTTCATGACCTGGAACTTCGCCATGCAGGCGATCGACCAGATCATCAATTCGGCCGCCAAGACGCTCTACATGTCAGGCGGCCAGATCAAGTCGTCGATCGTGTTCCGCGGCCCTAACGGCGCGGCCAGCCGGGTCGGCGCCCAGCACAGCCAGGACTACGCGGCCTGGTACGGCAACGTCCCCGGCCTGAAGGTCATCGCGCCCTATGACGCGGCCGACGCCAAGGGCCTGTTGAAGGCCGCCATCCGCGACCCAAACCCGATCGTCTTCCTCGAACATGAGATGATGT
This sequence comes from Caulobacter sp., assembly GCA_014378155.1. GTDB lineage: Bacteria > Pseudomonadota > Alphaproteobacteria > Caulobacterales > Caulobacteraceae > Caulobacter. Next base: position 16,658 of record JACMOF010000572.1, read on the forward strand.
ACGGCCACGAGTTCGACATCCCGGATGTCGAGGACTGGGTCGTGCCGATCGGCAAGGCCAAGGTCCGTCGTTTCGTCGCCGAGGGTCACACCGGTCCCAGCGTCACCATCGCCACCTATTCGCGGATGGTCGGCTTTGCCCTGCAAGCCGCCGAGGAACTGGCCAAGGAGGGCATCGAGGCCGAGGTCGTCGACCTGCGCACGATCCGTCCGATGGACCACGCCACGATCCTTGAAAGCGTCAAGCGGACCAACCGTCTGGTGACGGTCGAGGAGGGCTGGGGCCCGATGGGCGTCGGCGCCGAGATTGTCGCCCGCATCACCGAGTTCGGCTTCGACTATCTGGACGCCCCGCCGCTGCGGGTTCACCAGGAAGACGTGCCGCTGCCCTATGCGGCCAATCTGGAAGCCCTGTCGCTGCCCTCGGTCCCCAAGATCGTCAAGGCGGCCAAGGCGGTCTGCTACCGGTGATCGCGCGTCCCGCTCACCGCGGTTCTGCCCTGTGTGAGCGGGCAGGGGGCTGGGCATGACCCAGACCCTCAACGGCTCCTGCCACTGCGGCGCGGTCCATGTGCAGCTCGACCCCGGCAAGCCGGTGGCCGAGCTGGCGTTGCGGGCCTGCCAATGCGGCTTCTGCCGTCGGCACGGCGCGCGGACCACCAGTGATCCAGGCAGCCGGCTGCACATCACCGCCGCGCCGGGGTCGCTGACGCGTTACCGGTTCGCACGCCGCAAGGTGGACTTTCTGATCTGCCGCGAATGCGCCGTCTACGTCGCGGCGCTGATCGAGGACGAGGGCCAGGCCTACGCCACCCTCAACGTCGTGGGGACCGACCTGCCGGGTTTCGCCGAGCGCGAACCCGAACGGCTGGACAGCCACGACGAAACGGACGAACAACGCCTTGCCCGTCGCAAGGCTCGCTGGACGCCGACCACCTTGGTCGAAGCCGTCCCGAACGCTTGAGGAAGAAGCTCAATGTCGATCGACATCCTGATGCCCGCCCTGTCGCCCACCATGGAGGAGGGGACCCTCGCCAAGTGGCACGTCAAGGTCGGCGACACCGTCAAGGCCGGCGACGTGATCGCCGAGATCGAGACCGACAAGGCGACGATGGAAGTCGAAGCCGTCGATGAAGGCGTGATCGAAGCCATACTGGTCGAGGCCGGGACCGAGAACGTCAAGGTCAACGCCCAGATCGCCAAGCTGACGGGCGAGGGCGAAAGCCCGGCTCCGCCGCCGGCCGCGGCCGCTCCCGTCGCCGAGGCGCCAAAGGCCGCCCCGACGCCCGCTGCGCCTGTCCAGGCCGCTGGCGAAACCGCCGCCCCAGCCAAGGCCGCGCCCGCCGTCGCGCCGACCGGCGACCGCGTGTTCGCCTCGCCTCTGGCTCGCCGCCTGGCTTCGGCCGCCGGCCTGGACCTGAAGGCCATCACCGGCTCGGGGCCCCACGGCCGCGTGGTCAAGGCCGACGTCGAGGCCGCCGGCAAGGGCGGCGCGACTGCCGCTGCCGCTCCCAAGGCCGCTGCGGCCGCCTCGGCTCCGACGGCCGCCGCCGAGCCGCGCAAGGTTCTGTCGCTGGAGCAGATGGGCATCCCCGCCGGCTCCTACGACCTGATCCCGCTGGACGGCATGCGCAAGACCATCGCGCGCCGCCTGACCGACAGCTTCCGCGACGTGCCGCACTTCCCGCTGGTCATCGATCTGGAGATCGACGCCCTGCTGGCCGCCCGCGCCAAGATCAACCGCCTGCTGGAAGGCCAGGGCGTCAAGGTCTCGGTCAATGACATCGTCATCAAGGCCTGCGCCGTAGCGCTCAAGCGCGTGCCGGAGGCCAACGCCTCCTACACGCCCGAGGGCATCGCGATGCACAAGCACGCCGACATCGCCGTGGCCGTGGCCATCGACGGCGGACTGATCACCCCGATCGTCCGCGCCGCCGAGACCAAGGGCCTGGCCCAGATCTCGGCCGAGGTGAAGGATCTGGCGGCCCGCGCCAAGTCCAAGAAGCTCAAGCCCGAGGAGTTCCAGGGCGGCACCTTCTCGGTCTCCAACCTGGGCATGTTCGGCATCAAGCAGTTCGCCTCGATCATCAACGAGCCGCAGGGCGCGATCATGAGCGTGGGCGCCGGCGAGCAACGGCCGGTCGTGAAGAATGGCGAGCTGGCCGTGGCCACGGTGATGACCATCACCCTGACCTGCGACCACCGGGTGGTCGACGGCGCGATCGGGGCCAGGTTCCTGGCCGCCTTCAAGCCGCTGATCGAAGAGCCGCTGACGCTGCTGGTCTAGGCGGGGAACGACGATGTCGGTCTACGACTTCTCCGCCAAGACGCTGGACGGCCACGACACGAGCCTGGCCGACTATCGCGGCCAGGTGCTGCTGATCGTCAACACGGCCAGCAAGTGCGGCTTCACCCCGCAATATGAGGGGTTGGAGACGCTGTACCGGGACTACAAGGACCGCGGTTTCACGATCCTGGCCTTCCCCTGCAACCAGTTCGGGGCGCAGGAGCCAGGGAACGCCGAGGAGATCGCCAACTTTTGCGCGCTGACCTATGACGTGACCTTCCCGGTGCTGGCCAAGATCGACGTCAACGGCCCTGACGCCCACCCGCTCTATGCCTATCTGAAGCACGAGCAGAAGGGCCTGCTGGGCACCGAGGGCGTCAAGTGGAACTTCACGAAGTTCCTGATCGGCCGTGACGGCGAGGTGGTCGAACGTTTCGCGCCGACCACCAAGCCCGAAGACCTGACGCTCGCCGTCGAGGCGCTGCTTTAGACACTCTCTCCTGGACCGGCCTTGCGGCCGATCGACCGACGCCCGCCGGCTCCCCCCGAAGGCGTCAAACCTAGGGTAAGAACACCATGTCCACGGAATTCGACGTCGTCGTCATCGGGGCCGGCCCCGGCGGCTATGTGGCCGCGATCCGCGCCAGCCAACTGGGCCTGAAGACGGCGATCATCGAGCGCGAGAACCTGGGCGGCGTCTGCCTCAACTGGGGCTGTATCCCGACCAAGGCGCTGCTGAAGTCCGGCGAGATCTTCGAACAGCTCTCCCACCTCGGCGGCTATGGCCTGGCGGTCGAGAAGGCCTCGTTCGACTTCGCCAAGATCATCGATCGCTCGCGCGGCGTGGCCAAGACCATGTCGAACGGCATCGCCTTCCTGATGAAGAAGCACAAGATCGAGGTCGTCGAGGGCGAGGCCCGGCTGGAAAAGGGCACGCCGTCTCCGAAGGTGGTCGTGGCCCTGAAGGCCGGCGGCAGCCGCACGATCCAGGCCGGCAGCGTGATCCTGGCCAGCGGCGCCCGGGCTCGCGACATCCCCGCCATCGGCGCGGTCTCGGACGGCGACAAGATCTGGACCTATCGCGACGCCCTGGCCCCCAAGGCCATGCCCAAGTCGCTGGTGGTCATCGGCTCGGGCGCCATCGGCATCGAGTTCGCCAGCTTCTACCGCGCCCTGGGCGCCGAGGTGACCGTCGTCGAGGCCGTCGATCGCATCATGCCAGTCGAGGACGCCGAGGTCTCAAAGGCCGCCCAGAAAGCCTTTGAGAAGCGCGGCATCACCTTCCGCATCGGCGCCAAGGTGACCAAGGTCGAGAAGACCGCCACCGGCGTCTCGGTGGCCATCGAGGCCGGCGGCAAGGCCGAAGTTCTGACCGCCGCCGTCTGCATCGTCGCGGTGGGCATCGCCCCCAATACCGAGGGGCTGGAGTCGGTGGGCCTGACCCTCGATCGCGGCCATGTTGTCACCGGCAAGCACGGCGAGACCAATGTCCCGGGCCTCTACGCCATCGGCGACGCCGCCGGCCCGCCGTGGCTGGCCCACAAGGCCAGCCACGAGGGCATCCACGCCGCCGAGCACATCGCCGGCTACAAGACGCCCGCCGTCCACTCGCCCATCCCCGGCTGCACCTACGCCAACCCGCAGGTCGCCTCGGTGGGCCTGACGGAAGCCGCGGCCAAGGCGGCCGGGATCGAGGTCAAGGCCGGCCGCTTCCCGTTCAAGGTCAATGGCAAGGCCGTGGCGGCCGGCGAGACCGAGGGCTTCGTCAAGACGATCTTCGACGGCAAGACCGGCGCCCTGATCGGCGCCCACATGATCGGCCATGAGGTCACCGAGATGATCCAGGGCTTCGTCACCGCCATCACCCTGGAAGCCACCGAGGAGGACCTTCACGGCATCGTCTACGCCCACCCGACGATGAGCGAGGCCATGCACGAGGCGGCGCTCGACGCCTATGGGCGAGTGCTGCACATCTAGCGAAGCGGATCGATGATGGACAAAGCGTCGGCGGCCAAGACCAAACCAAGGTCGCAAGCGAAGGCCAAGACAAAGAAATTTAGTGCGACCCTCAAGGCGGAGAACCTGGCCAACCTTGGCGTATCGGTGTTGGCTGACGTCCTGATGGAACTCGCCGACGATAGTCGGATCAAAAGGCGACTGCGTTACGAACTTTTGGCGGCGGCCGGCGGCGATGGCCTGACCCTCGAACTGGGCAAGCGGTTGGACGCCATGGCCAAGACCGATGCCTTCATCGACCGGTCTAAGCTGCGCGAATTTGCCCGTGATCTCGATGTCCTGAGACGCATGATCACGGAAAAAGTCGCCGCTTCCAACCCCGCCGCAGCCCTGGAGCTGATGTGGCGGTTTCTGGCCTTGGCGGCGCCGATCACGCTGAGAGTGTATGAGGTCGATGGGGTGGTCGGCGAGGTGTTCCGCAAGGGTTGCGGCGATCTGAACAGGCTGATGCTGGCCGCAAAAATGCCGGCGGGAGATTTGGTCAAACAGGTTTTCGGCCTCATCGAAGAGGATGAGCGCGCACTCTTCGACTCCTTGATTTCGTCCACCGCATCGGCCTTGGGTCCAGCGGGTCAGCAGGCTTTACGCGCCCTTCTGACGTCGGCCTTGCGCAAACGCCCCGCCAAGCGGAGCGTTTTCTACGATCCCACAGCTAACACCTTACGGCATGCGCTCATGGAGTTGGCGGACATCGCCGGAGATCCCGACGGCTATATCGCCACCATCCCGGCGTCCGAGAGAGATATCCCCCTCAATGGCGCGCGAATCGCCAGACGCCTGCTGTCGGCCGGTCGGACGGAGGAAGCGCTCGCGGCGCTGGACGCATCCTCACCGCACAGGCCGCGAGAACGCGCCCAAACCTTGCGGATCATGCATCCGAGAGACCTGCGGGCGCCGACCGCCGAGACCTGGGACGACGTCCATCTAGACGCCTTGGGCGCCAGCGGCCGCAGCGATGAAGCTCAAGCTCAACGCTGGGCGAGTTTCCGATCCACCTTGTCGATACCTCGGCTGAAATCCTATCTGAAGGGCCTGCCCGATTTCGATGACGTCGTCGCGGAGGAAGACGCCATGGCCTTGGCCGCAGGCTTCAAGCCGTTTCGCTCGGCGCTCGCTTTTTTTATCGAGTGGCCCAAGCTCTCGGAGGCCGCTCGGCTTGTGATCGAGCGCCGGAGCGAAATTCATGGCGACTACGACGAGATCCTCGTTCCCGCTGCGCGCCGACTAGAGGGCGCCTATCCCGTCGCCGCGACGGTGCTGTTGCGGGCGATCATCAGCTATACGCTCAAGAACAGCGTTTCGTCGCGATACAAGCCAGCAGCCAGGCATTTGCTCGAATGCGAATCCTTGGCCGGGCTTTTGACCTCGTCGGCGGAAATCTCGACCCACGCGGATTTCGTCGCGGAACTGCGCGCGCAACATGGACGAAAACACGGTTTTAAGGGGGAGGTGGAGGCGCTAGGCGGCGTGTTTTAAATCAAGCGCGCCGGCCATGGGTCCACGCGTTGGCAGGGTCAGGCGGCCTTCGCGTCCTGATCGGCCATCCGCTGGATGGCGACATAGTCGGTCTTGCCGCTGCCCAGCACCGGCACTTCCTGCACCTTGAGGATCTTGCGCGGCACGGCCAGTTCCGGCGCGCCGATGCTCTGGGCGTGGGCGACCAGCGAGGTGACAGCGGCGTTCTGGCAGTCGGTGACGAGAACCAGCTTCTCGCCCTTCTTCTTGTCGGGCATCGAGATCACCGCGTGGCGACCGTCGGGCCAGACCGCGCTGGCCAGGTCCTCAGCGGCGGTCAGGGAGACCATTTCGCCGCCGATCTTGGCGAAGCGCTTCACCCGACCCTTGATGGTGACCCACAGGTCGTCCGTCATGTTCACCACGTCGCCGGTGTCGTGCCAGCCGTCCTCGGGGGCGTCGACGCCGCCGTCCTCGCGCAGATAGCCCGACATGATGTTGGGGCCGCGCACCAGCAGGCGGCCGCCGCCGGCGATCCCCTCAACCGGTTCGATCTTCCACTCCTGACCGGGCAGCAGACCGCCGACTGTGCCCCGGCGGTTGTCCTCGGGCTTGTTGACCGCGATCACCGGCGAGGCCTCGGTCGCCCCGTAACCCTCCAAAACCGGCACGTCACCAAACTTCTCGTTGATGAGGTTGTGGGTTTCTTCGCGAACCTTTTCAGCGCCGCAGACGATGAACCTCAGACCAGAAAGCTCATCGCTGTCCGAGGCGCGGGCATAGTGGTTGAGGAAGGTGTCGGTGGCGAACAGCACCGAGGCGCCGGTGTCCTTGACCAGGGCAGGGATTTGCTTGGTGTGCAGGGGCGAGGGATACTGGAAGGCCTTCATGCCCTTCAACAGCGGCAGGATCACGCCGCCGGTCAGGCCGAAACAGTGGAAGATCGGCAGCGGGTTGAAGAACACCCAGGCCGGGTCCAGCGCGATATGGGTGGCGATCTGCTCGGCGTTCGAGACCAGGTTGGCCTGGCTCAACACCACGCCGCGCGGGGCGCCGAAGCTGCCCGAGGTGAACAACACCACGCCTGGATCCGACGGCTTGGCATGGGCGCGCAGGGTGCGGGGAAAGGCCCCGGCCACGACGGCGAACAGCTTGTCGCCGGTGCCGATCGTGCCGCGCACGTCTTCCAGATAGGTGATCGTCGCCTTTTCGCCCAGCGCGTCGACGATGTCGTGCAGCTTGCCCAGCTCGATGAATTTGTGGGCCGTGAGCACCCGCTTGACCCCGGCCAGCTCGCAGGCGGCGCGCAGGTTGCGCAGGCCGGCCGTGAAGTTGAGCATGGTCGGCACGCGGCCGAAGGCGTGCAGGGCGAAGAAGGTCACGACCGCTCCGGAGCCTGACGGCAGCAGGATGCCGACATGCTCGCCCGGCTGGGTCATGGCCGCGATCTTTCGGCCCAGGGCAAACGCGGCGCGGATCAGATCGGTATAGCTGAGCGGATTGCGGTCCTGATCTTCCAGGATCGGTTTTCGGGCCCCGTACTTGTCACGGGCGTCCAACAGGGCGTCGAAGAGAGCCTTCTGGCCCGCCTGAGCGTCAAATACGACCGGCATGCCGGCGAAACCTCCCCGAAACGCGACATGGCGCGCTCGTCTGATTGAAGCGGGACCCTAGCGATGGAGCCTGGCTTTGCAAAGTCCGGTGACGCGCACGTCACCGCACCGATCCCTCTGAAATGCGATCGACGCCTTGGCGTTCAAGGATTGGCCTTTCAACGCTGGGGTGGCGGATAGGCCATGGGGGCGCGGACCGTGTCGTCAATGGCGGCCAGCCAGGGACCGCGCACCGAGTCCGCCTCGAGGTGGAGGGCGTGACGGGCGGTGGGATAGCGGGTTTCGACACAGGCGGGCAGGACGGCGCAGACAGTGCGTTGCGGGGCGGGCAGAACCTTGGAGTCCTGGCCCGCGTCGAGCATGATGACCGGCGTGTGGACGCGGCCGAGGTCGCGACCCACCGCATCGACCGCGTCATAGAAGGCCGCGTACCAAGCCAGGCTTGG
>JACMOF010000573.1 GCA_014378155.1 Caulobacter sp.
ACCCACGAGACGCTCTGGATGAATCTGGGTCACGGCCTTCGTTGGCTGGCGAGAGCATCTTTCGAGCGAAGTGGTCCTGGTTCGCGTGAAGAAAAATGCGTCAAAAGAGAAGATTAGAGCTCACGGCCTGACGCAGTCAGGTCGGGAAATGCTCTAGGCTCGGGCGCGATCGACCGGCCACGAGCCGGTCCGAACCCACCCCGCATTCCCCCCTGCGCGGGTTCGGCCCTGCCGCCCCCTGGCTTCGCCGGGGGGCGGCGCCTTATCTGGCTTTCCAGCCCGCCGCCTTGGCCCGGGCCTCGCCGGCGGCGTCCAGAGGTTGGCCGGCGATCAGCGCATCGACCGTTGGCCGCACGGCCCCCGGGCCGGCGAAGCTGACCACCCGCAACCGCCAGGTCGAGGCCTCGCGGCACGCCACCCCCGCTACCGGTGTCTGGCCCGAGGCCTGGAAGGTGCGGCAATAGAGCCCCGCCTTGTTCTTGAACGACAGGCCAATTTTCACGAGGGCTACCTGGCCCGAGGCTTGGCTATTCAGCGCCTTGACCAAGGGTCCGGCGGCGGTCGGTGGAATGTCCTGCGCGCCGCTCAGGGTCGGGGGCGAAGGCGCCGCCAGCCGGCCGATCGCCAGCCCCGCCACCAGGCAGCCGATCATCATCCAGTGCGACCCGCGCCCACCGGCCTCGGCCTTGGGCCTGGCGACCCTGGGCGAAGCCGACTTGGGGGTCGGCTTGGTCTTGGCCTTGGCTTGAGCGCCGGGGAAAGCGATGACTTCGGCCACCTTGGGCGCAGGGCCAGGACGGGGCGTCGTGGCGGCGGCCCGCTTTTGAGGTGACGTCGCGGCCGCGCCCATAGGGGATCCCGAGAGCAACCGACGCAAGGCGCGCTGCGTCTCGACCCGCAGCGCCAGTTGGGGATCGCCCTCCAGAGCCGCCTCGATACGCGCCATAGCCTCGGGCGGCAGTTCGCCATCGACAAAGGCGAATAGCTCCTCGTCCGGGACGGTCATGGCGGGCTCCTTGGTCGATCCTCTAGTTTGCAGCGCGGCGGACCTTAGCGCCAGACGGCATGTCGATCCGATGCGCAGGAAGGGGGAGAACCAGCCTGCTGGCGAGGCGTTCGATTTGGACAGCCAGGAGATTACCATGTCCCAGTCCGACCCGTCCGCCACCGGCCTTCCAAACGACGAGTCCGAAACCCCACCCTCGATGACCCCGACCGACGCCAAGACCGATCCCGCCCAACGCGACGATGAGGCCCGAATGATCGACTCCGACGCCGGCCTGTCGTCGGTGGTCGAGCAGGGCGGCGCGGCGATCGCCGGCATCCGCTCGCGCAGCGACGACAAGCTGGTCAAGGACTGATCGCATCCGCCCACACAAGCGAAAGGCCCCTCGGCTGTTCGAGGGGCCTTTTTGTCCGTGTTAGAGCGACCACCAGGTTGGTGAGCCGATCGGTCGGTGCGTCAAGCCGTCAGTCCCACCGACGATCAGCTCGAACTCGCATACACCGTCTTCGCAACGTCCTACCGTGACCTCGGCCGGACCGCTGCGGACGCCAAAGGCGATATCGGCCTTGGTCAGATCGCGTCGCCTGATGGTGTCCATCAGAGCGACGCGAGGGTCGACCTGGGCGGGCAAGTCACTGATGACGCTGATATCTCGCGTCGCCAACACGGCGATCGTGGGCTGGTAGGTGTCGATACCATCAGCGGCCAATATCCTCAGCGTTATCGCCACGAACTGGCCGAGCGTGATCGACACCCTAGCTGTCCAGGAACGACCGCAGCTTGCGCGACCGGCTCGGGTGCTTGAGCTTGCGCAGCGCCTTGGCCTCGATCTGCCGGATGCGTTCGCGGGTGACCGAGAACTGCTGGCC
>JACMOF010000574.1 GCA_014378155.1 Caulobacter sp.
ACCGGATGTTCGCCAGGCCGGCGATCGGCTCCAAAATTCCCCCCACCGATCGCTGCGCGATCGCCTCCCCCATAGGGGGGGGACTTGAACCTATAGCCCGCCCAGATAGTCCACCTTGCCGAGGGGCACGCCCTTGTGGCGCAGGATGCCGTAGGCAGTGGTGACGTGGAAGAAAACGTTGGGCAGCACGAAGCCCAGGGCGAAGTTCGTTGCCGTGAACGGAAACTCGCCATTGGGGAGCTTGAGCACCACTTGCGTCCCCTCCTTGCCGTCCATGGCCTGGCGCGGGGTGTTTTCCAGGAAGGCGATGGTGGCGGCGATCCGGGCCTGGAGCTCGTCGAAGGTGGTCTCGGTGTCGGCCATGGCCAGGTTCTCGACGCCGCCGATGCGGACGACGCAGCCCTTGGCGCTATCGCTGGCCCGCTGGATCTGGCTGGCCAGGGCGCCCATGTCGGGGAACAGGCGCGCCTCGATCAGGTCCTTGGGGTCCAGACCCGTCTCCTTGGCGAAGGCCTCGCCCTTCTTCAGTATGGCCGAAAGGTTGCGCAGGGCGCGGACCAGCACGGGGACAGTCAGGTCATAGAGCGACGTGGACATGAGCAAGGCCTAAGCTTGGGTATGAGGATGGCTCATATGTGGGGACGCGGGGCGGGGAACCAAGCGGTTGGTGAGCCGCTAGCTCTTCCGGAAAAATGCGTGGATCCGCTCGGCCAGCGGCAGGCTGACCCCGTCCACCTTCACCAAATCCTCGACCCCGGCCCGACCCACGCCCTTGGCCGAGCCGAACGCATGCAGCAGGGCCTTTTTGCGCCCCGGACCGACGCCCTCGATCTCGTCGAGGGGGTTCTTCTTCAGGTCCATCGAGCGCCGCGTGCGGTGGGCGCCGATCGCGAAGCGGTGGGCCTCGTCGCGCAGGCGCTGCAGGTAGTAGAGCACCGGCGACTTGGGCTCGAGCATGAACGGCGTCTTGTCGGGCATGAAGAACCGCTCCAGCCCGGCGTCGCGGTCGGGCCCCTTGGCGACGCCGACCACGGCGATGTCATCGACGCCCAGGTCGGCCATCACCTCGATCGCCGCGTCCAGCTGGCCCTTGCCGCCGTCGACCAAGACGAGGTCGGGCCGGGCCGAGCTGTCGCCCTCGTCCTCTTCCTTGACCAGGCGGGCGAAGCGACGCTTTAGCACCTCCTTCATCATGCCGTAGTCGTCGCCGGGGGTCAGCTCGGTGCTCTTGATGTTGAACTTGCGGTACTGGCCCTTCATGAAGCCTTCGGGCCCGGCCACGATCATGCCGCCCACGGCGTTGGTGCCCTGGATGTGGCTGTTGTCATAGACCTCGATCCGCTCGGGCGGACCGTCCAGGCCGAAGGCCTCGCAGACCCCGGCCAGCAGCTTGGTCTGGGCGCTGCCCTCGGCCATCTTCCGCCCCAGCGCTTCGCGCGCGTTGGTCAGGGCGTGTCCGACCAGGTCGGCCTTCTCGCCGCGCCTGGGAGTGGTGATCTCCACCTTGCGCCCGCTCTTCAGGCAGAAGGCCTCACTCAGCAGTTCGCGGTCGGCGGGCTCGAGGTTGGTCAGGATCAGGCGCGGGATCGGCTTGTCGTCGTAGAACTGGCCCAGGAAGGCGGTGAGGATGCGCTGGTCCTCGGTGGCGCTCTTTTCACCGTCTTCGGCGTCTTCCTCTTCTGCATTGCCGGTCACCCGCGGGAAATAGGCGCGGTTGCCCCAGTTCTGGCCGGCGCGGAAGAAGAACACCTGCACGCAGGCCTGGCCGCCCTCGACGTGCAGGGCCACGACGTCGGCCTCGTCCACGGTCTCGGGATTGATCTGGCTTTCGGCGGCCACCGCGGCCAAGGCCCGGATCCGGTCGCGCAGCCGGGCGGCGCGCTCGAACTCCATGTCCTCGGAGGCCTCTTCCATGGCCTTGGCCATGGTCGCCATCACCGCGCGAGACTTGCCGCGCAAGAACGCCTCGGCCTGGTCGACCAGGGCCTGGTAGTCGTCCTTGCCGACCAGTCCCGTGCATGGCGCGGCGCAGCGCTTGATCTGATGCAACATGCAGGGCCGCGAGCGGGTCTCGTAGACACTGTCGCTGCATGAGCGCAGCAGGAAGGCCTTCTGCAGGGTGTTCAGCGTCCGGTTCACCGCCCACGCGCTGGCGAACGGCCCGAAATAGTCGCCCTTGATGGTGTGAGCCCCGCGATGCTTGCGCAACTGCGGCGCGTCATGATCGCGGCGGATCATGATCTCGGGAAAGCTCTTGTCGTCGCGCAGCAGCACGTTGAAGCGCGGCTTCAGCGACTTGATCAGGTTGATCTCGAGCAGCAGGGCGTCGGCCTCGCTGCGGGTGGTGACGAACACCATCGACCGCGTGGCGTCGACCATGTGGGCGATGCGGTTGGTGTGAAAGCGGCCCTGGGCGTACTGGATCACCCGCTTCTTCAGGCTCTTGGCCTTGCCGACATAGAGGACCTCGTCGTCCTCGCCGATCATCCGATACACCCCCGGCGCGTCGGGCAGGCGCGAGACCTCGTCCTTGATCAGGGCGGCGCCCTTCAGGGCGTTGGCGGGGGGAGGGGCGAAGGTGTCTTGGTCCACGGGGGACATATAGGTGAGTCTGGGGCAGTCAGCGACGTTCCAGGCTGTGGAAGACGCGGGCGATGGTGACGCGGTCCGCCACGATGCCATACCGCAAGACAGAGCCGGCCGAGCCGAAGGGCACGATAAGCTCGCGCAAGTCTCCTCGCACGCTAAGGCCACGTTCCGGAAATTGATTCAGGCTCGCAATCGCGACGACTATTGTTTGGCTCGCGCGCTTCGCTGTATCGGGCGAACGTCCAGCCAACCAGCGTCGCAGATACTGGATATCTCGGCGAGCAGCCGCCGAAATCTCGACCTTCATCGACCGGCGGTTCTAGGACGAGGCTCAGGCGGCGGCAGTTCGTTGTCGGTGTCCCATGAAGCCACCCAACGCTCAACGTCTTCCAGAGGAATGCCGCCATCTCGCTCGGTTTCGTCAACAATGCGCTGAATTTCGTCCCAATGCGCCGCGCTGTCGTTAAATCCTCGATCCTGGCTAAACATCAAATCAAGGCTTTCTACGGCCACGGCCTCAATACTTTGACCCGTCGCAGCGGCCCGAGCCTTCAGGCTCGCGGCAAGCGCCTCGTCGATCTTCAGGGTGATTTCGCCGTCGGCCATGACGCAATCATCCGCCGATCGCGATTTGTCGTCAACGCGGCGGGGCGGTATGACGCCCCATGACCCTGCGCCCGCTCTTCGTCACCCACCTCTATGAGGGCAGCCTCGCCGCCGAAAAGGGGTTCGAGGCCTTCAACGCCGAGCTGGAAGACGCCTGCCGGGCGATTGCTTCCGAGGACCGGGCCGGCAAGGCCTGGGCCAAGGAAAAGGGCTATCCCGGCTACACCTCCTACGCCTCGCTGAATGACCTGCCGCAACGCGACAGCCTGTTCGCCGACCTCAAGAAGAAGCTCGACAAGCACGCCGTGGCGTTCGCCCGCGATCTGAACCTGGAGCTGGCCGGGGGGCGGCTGGTGATGGACAGCCTGTGGATCAATATCCTCAAGCCCGGCGGCGCCCATAGCAGCCACATCCATCCCCACAGCGTGCTGTCGGGCACGGTCTATGTGGCGACCCCGCCCGGCGCCTCGGCCCTGAAGCTGGAGGACCCGCGCCTGCCGCTGATGATGGCCGCGCCGACCCGCCAGGCCGACGCGCCGGAGGATCGCCAGACCTTCGTCTACGTCCAGCCCCAGGCGGGCGCGGTGCTGATGTGGGAAAGCTGGTTGCGCCACGAGGTGCCAGCCAACGCCGCCAAGCAAGAGCGGATCAGCATCAGCTTCAACTACGCTTGGAAGTAGTCGCGCGCTACGAGGCGGCGGAAGCGTAGTCCGGTTCCCCGGACGCTTCAGGCGGCTCGCCCATGTCGGTCGGCCGCGAGCGCCAGTGGCGGTCGAGGTTCCAGGACGCGATGGCCAGCCACAGCAGGCCCAGGAACGCGTGGCCGCGCTGCCAAAGGCCGACGTCCGAGCCGGTGCGCACGTTCCACACGCCGGTCAACAGGGCCAGCACCAGCAGCAGGCCGAAGAACCAGCCCAGCGAGAAGTGGACCAACCGGCGGTGCTGGGGCTTGCCCCACAGGGCCCAGGCGGTGAACAGCGGCGCGAACTGGATGGCCAGGCCCACGCCGCAGGCGCGGTGCATGGGGTCGGGCCAGTGGAACAGGCCAGCAAACAGGGCGCCCAGGCCGGTCATCGCCACCCATAGCCCGGCGAAGGCCGAGACCTGGCGACGGCCGCCGGCGTCCTGCAGGGCGTGGGCGAAGCCGCCCCCCGCCGCCATGCCCGCCAGCCCAGCCACGACCATGCCCACATTGAAGATCGCCGGATTGGGCGCGGCCGGTCCGCCAAGCTCGCTGATGAACTGGGCCCCGGAATTGAAGCCCGGAAACAGCCGCTGGGCCAGCCAGACGTCGGCCACCATGACCGCCGGCGCGATCAGGCCGATCCTCAGCAGGCTTCCCACACTCAGCACGCGTCCCGTCTCCGGCTCATCCGCGGGTACAGATCGCGCCGCGGGCAGGCGGGGTCAAGGCGGCTGATGGGGTCAAGGCGAATGGGGACAGGCGCATGCGCCTGTCCCCAGCTGGGAGCGCGGCGCTACTTCCTCCCGAACAGGTTCCCGAAGAAGTCGCCCTTGTTCCAGGTCGGCCGGGCGGGCGCGTCGGCCAGTTCGCGGGCGATCTCGTAATTGACCAGGGCGAAGCGGGCGCCGGCCACATAGTCGATCGGCTGGCTCAGGTCGTCATTGGGCTTGTGATAGTGAGTGGCCAGGAAGTCCTTGAAGCCCTTCTCGCCGCCGTTCTTGAAACCGGTCATCAGGAACACCGACGGCACGCCCTGCTCGACGAAGCGGTAGTGATCGCTGCGGGTAAACAGGCCTTCCTCCGGCAACGGATCGGCCGACAGGCCAATGCCGACGCGGCCGGCGGCGCGGGCCACGGCCGGGCCGATCGACGAGCGGTTGGCGCCAAAGGCGATGACGTCCTGGAAGTCGTACAGCAGAACCGGCATGTCCAGATTGACGTCGGCGGCGATGCCGGCCTTGGGCACGGTCGGGTTGTTGGCGAAATATTCCGAGCCGATCAGGCCCTTCTCCTCGGCGGTCACCACCAGCAACACGATCGAGCGCTTGGGCTTGGTCCTGGCCTCCTTGAAGCCGCGCGCCACCTCCAGCAGGGTGGCCACGCCCGAGGCGTTGTCGAGCGCGCCATTATTGATCTTGTCGGCCCCCTCGCCATGGATGCCCAGGTGGTCGAGGTGAGCGCTGAGGATGATGGTCTGGGCCTTCAGCGTCGGGTCCGTACCCTCGATCATGCCGACGACATTGCTGCTCTGACGCTTCTCGATCTCGGTTTTTAGAGCGACCGTCGCCTGGATTGGCAGGGCGAAACCCTTGACCAGGCCTTCGGGGGTCTCGGCGGTCGCCAGCACGGCGTCCAAGGCGACAGGCGCGCCGGCGAACAGCTTGGCCGCGCCCGCCAGGCTCAGATTGGCCAGGCTGGGGGCAGAGGCGCCGCGCACATAGGCAACATCCTGGGCGTCGCGCCAGGTCATCCGCCATTCCTGAAAGTTGGCCACGCCGCGCTGGAAGGGACGGCGCTTCTCACCGCCGGTGGTCGGCATGATCAGCACGCCGATCGCGCCGCGCTTGGCCGCCTCGGCCCGCTTGACGTTGGCGTTGCCGTAGTGGGCGCGTTCCTCGGTCTGGAAACCGCTGGGGGCGCCGCCCATCAGCACGACGATCTTGCCCTTGATGTCCAGCCCCGCATAGTCGTCGCGGCCGCGCTCGGGCGCGCTGATCCCATAGCCCACGAAGACCAGCGGCGCGGTCACCGACAACTCGGCCTGGCGAGCCTGGGCCGACGGCAGATAATCCTCGGCGAACACCAGGGCGCCCGACTTGCCGTCGGCGCCGGTGAATGACACCCCGCCCTGCGAAGCGTTCCGATAGGCCGTCAGCGGCACGGGCTGCAGGTAGGAGCCATTCCCGCCCGCCGGCTTCACATGCATCAGGGCATATTGCGAGGCCACGTAGTTGGCGGCGATGTCGTAGCCCCGGGTGCCGGCCTCGCGGCCTTCCAGCAGGTCATCGGCCAAGAAGGTCATGTGGGCCCGGATGGCGTCGGCCGAAGGCGTGAAGCCGGGCTTGGCGGCGGCCTTCGCGGCGGTCGCCCTACTAACGGGAGCAGCGAAAACGGGTTGGACGGTCAGCAGCAGGGCGACGCCGGCTAGGGCGGCGCGACGGGAGAACGGCATCAAGCAGGCTCCAAGGGCGGGGACGACCCGCGAAGGCGCGAACCTTGGCTACCGGCGCGCGGATTGTCGAGTTTTCCCAACCTGAACGTTTGAAATCTCTGAGAAACCGGCGTTGGGCAGGCCTCCTCATCGGGCCGCGCCCCTTAACCGTGTAATTTCACCCTCTTTGGTGAAGAGCGCTTAACCGGGCGGAGAGACACTGCGCGAGCAACTTGAGGGAAACGGTCCGTGCAGGTACTCGCCACCGCCGCCGCAGGCATGTTCGCCGCCGCCGATCGTCTCAGCGCCAGCGCCCAGCGCACGGCCGCCTCGAGCCTGGAAGGCAGCAAGGTCGATCTGGCGCACGAAGTCGTTGAACAGGTCTCGGCCAAGATCGACTTCAAGGCCAACGCCGCCGTCGCCAAGACCGCCGACGAGATGACGGGCGCCCTCCTGGACATGAAGGTCTAGAGCATTTTTCGAGCGAAGTGGTTCCGGTTCGCGT
>JACMOF010000575.1 GCA_014378155.1 Caulobacter sp.
ATCCTCGGGGTCTCGGCCTTGGTGCTGCGGGTCGGGGGCGCGTCCCAGGGCAAGACCCCGCGGCTGTCCCCCAGCGCGGCCGCCCTGGCCCTGCTGGCCGCCGCCGTGGCCTCCGTTGTCGGGCCGCATGGTCACGCCTTCAACGGCGTCTATGCCGCCGACGCCGGGGCCACTTACGCCAAGGTCGCCATCTATCTGTTCAGCGCCATCTCCATCGTGCTGGGCGACCGCTGGCTGGCCGTGCGCGGCGACCAAAAGTTCGAATATGCTGTGCTGATCATCCTGGCCGCCGTGGGCATGGGCGTCACCGCCTCGGCCGGCGACCTGATCAGCCTCTATATCGGCGTCGAGCTGCAATCCCTGGCGCTCTACGTGCTGGCGGCCTTCCGCCGCGACGACGCCAAGTCGTCGGAAGCGGGCCTGAAATATTTCGTGCTCGGCGCCCTGTCGTCGGGTCTGCTGCTGTACGGCGCTTCGCTCATTTACGGTTTCGCGGGTTCCACCCGCTTCGCCGACATCGCCGCCGTATCGCAGCATGGCGAGGGCGTGGGCCTGCTGTTTGGCCTGGTGTTCCTGATCTGCGGCCTGGCCTTCAAGGTCTCGGCCGCGCCGTTCCACATGTGGACGCCCGACGTCTATGAGGGCGCCCCCACCCCGGTGGTCGGCTTCTTCGCCGCCGCGCCCAAGCTGGCGGCGATGATGATGTTCGCCCGCGTGCTGGGAGACGCCTTCCCGGACTCGGTGGCCCAATGGCGCCAGATCCTGGTGATCGCCGCCCTGGCCTCGGTCTTCGTCGGCGCCTTTGCCGGCCTGGCCCAGAACAACCTCAAGCGCCTGTGGGCCTATAGCTCGATCGCCAATGTCGGCTACGCCCTGCTGGGCGTGGCGACCGGCGGCGAGACCGGCTTGCAGTCGATGCTGATGTTCATGACCCTCTACATGGTCGATGTCACCGGCTTCTTCGCCTGCCTCCAGGCCCTGTCGCGTGACGGCAAGCCGATGGAGACCATCGAGGACATGGCCGGCCTGGTGAAGGAACGTCCGGGCATCGCCTTGGCCATGACCGCCTTCTCGCTGTCGGCCCTGGGTCTGCCGCCGTTCTCGGGCTTCTGGGCCAAGTTCTATGTGTTCAAGGCCGCCATGGGCTCGGGCGACGTGCTGCTGCAGTGGGCGGCCGTGCTGGGCCTAGTCGGCAGCGTGGTCGCGGCCTTCTACTATCTGCGCCTGATCAAGACGATGTGGTTCGACGCCCCGGTGGCGGCGGTGGACAAGCCGCAACCGACCGCCCGCGTGATCGGCTTCGCCGCGGCGCTGTTCTCATTCCCGGTCGTGCTGGTGGCGCTGATCTGGCTGGACCCCGCCGCCAGGGCCGCCGCAGCGGCCTTTGGCCACGCGTGACGTGACGGGCGCTCTTTCGCCCGCGCCCGTCGTTGTTCTGGACGAGATCGACTCGACCAATGCCGAGGCCCGACGCCGCGCGGAAGCGGGGGAGGCGGGTCCTGTGTGGCTGCTCGGCCTGCGCCAGAGCGCCGGTCGTGGCCGGCGAGGGCGCGCCTGGGAGACCGGCGAGGGGAACCTCGCCCCTACCTTGCTGTTCTCGACCGACAAGCCGCCGGCTGAAGCCGCGCAGGTCTCGTTCGTCGCCGCCTTGGCCGTGGCCGACCTGCTGGCCGCTTACGTTCCAGCCAGCCTGGTCAGCCTC